>NZ_CBAICG010000004.1:0-142319 GCF_964715405.1 Solirhodobacter sp.
GCGGCAAGACCCACGAAGAGCTGTATTCCACCGACAATCGCACGACGCCAGACGGGCTCGCGGGTCTGCCAAAGGACTATTCGGGTGTGCCGAAGCTGGGGCCGCCGCTGCCGGGCGATCTCGGTCGCCCGATCCTCAACGCACAAAACTCTGGCCAACCGGTGCCGACCCCAAACATCGGCGCGCCCAATTCGGGGATCGATCAGGAAGAGCAACGCCGTCATCAGGAGTTGGAGTCGGCCAGAACAGCGCACCTGTTCGCATCTACCGAGACCAGGCCCGCCAACAACGCGCCCGCGCCCGCCACGATGCCGGTGCTACCGCAGCCGGACCTCGCGAGCCTGGGCCTCGCGCCCCAGCCTGCCACGCCATCCGCGCAAGACCGCCAACTCGCCTTCCTCAATCAGACCCCAGACAAGCGCACGGTCTCGACCGATCGCGTGGCGGCGCCTGCCTCGGCAAACGTGCTCCAGGCGGGCGCCGTCATCCCAGCCGCGCTGATCACCGGCATCCGATCCGACCTTCCAGGCCAGATCACCGCGCAGGTCACCGAGAACGTCTATGACAGCCCCACGGGCCATATCCTTCTCGTGCCGCAGGGTACGCGCGTGATCGGTCAGTATGACAATGGCGTCGGTTTCGGGCAGCGCCGCGTGCTGTTGGTTTGGAACAGGCTCCTGTTCCCCAATGGTCGCTCGTTCGTCCTGGAGCGCCAACCGGGCGCGGATGCCGAGGGCTACGCAGGCCTTGAAGACGGCGTCGACTACCATTGGGGCGAACTCCTCAAAGCTGCCGCGCTGTCGACCATTCTGAGCGTCGGCGCCGAGGCCGGGACGAGCCAGAACGAAAACAGCCTCGTTCAGGCGCTGCGCTCAGGCGCTTCCAACAGCATCAGCCAGACCGGACAGCAAATCGTCAGCCGCCAGCTCAATATCGCGCCGACATTGACGGTCCGGCCCGGATTTCCGGTACGCGTCATCGTTACGCGCGATCTCGTGCTCGAACCCTATGGAGGCTGAAATGGCGAAGCTGAAACTGCCCCCCATCGCAGACGACAAGCCCGTGAAGGTCGCTATCGAACTGCCGGCCAGCCTGCATCGCGACCTTATCGCCTATGCGGAGATCCTGGGCCGCGAGTCAGGCAAAACGCAAAGCGATCCGGTTCGACTGATCGTTCCGATGCTAGCGCGATTCATTGCGACGGATCGGGCTTTTGCGAAAGCAAAGCAGAGTCGGCCAGTTTAGGAGGAAACTCGCCGATCTCCCGCGATTGCCCGATCCCAGCCATGGACCTGGCCATCTCGAGAAGTCGATGCAAAGCCGGATTGTCGTTTTGCGGCGACCAAACCGCGCAGAAAGGCAAAAGTTCGCCAGCGATGGGGCGGTACATGACGCCCGGAAATTGCGCCGCCGTGGTCGCTTCGCTCGTGACCGTCAAACCGCGGCCGAGCGCCACGAGGCGCATCAGGTTATCGCGACTGACGGCCTGATGGTGGATTTCAGGGTGGCGTCCCAGATCGGCAAGTCGCTTGACGAGATAATCGTGGATTTCCTCGCCCGGCGCACTCTCGCTGACAATAAAGGGCTCGCCAGCAAGTTCTGCGAAATCAACTTCCCCCTCACCGGCAAGCCGATGGTCGGTCGGGAGCACGACATAGATGCGTTCGGTCCAGAGTTGCCGACCATCGCAGCCTGGCCAGTCCGCGGCGCCGGTTATGAACGCGACATCAAGTTGATGCTTTCGTATCGCCGCGACATGCTCAGCCGGATTGCCGTCGATGAACGTCAGCTTCACTGCTACATGGTTGATGCCGAAGGATTCGATCAGGTCGGACAAAAATCCTGACGCCAAGGATGAAAATATCCCGATCCTGACGTGTCCATCTTCACCACGTCCGATCGCCGTCGCCTCGGCCCTTGCAAGGCCGATTTCCAATAAGGCTTTACGCCCGCGTTGGACAAACTGCTTTCCCGCGTGGGTGAGTGCCACACCGCTTGGAGAGCGAATGAAGAAAGCGGTCCCGAGTCGTTCCTCGAGTTCGCGGATTCGGCGGCTTATCGCCGATTCCTGTATTCCCAAAGCTGCCGCTGCGCGACGAAAGCTGCCGTGGTCCGCTGCAGCAATCACATACTGGATGTGGCGGACTTGTACCGGCAAATCGACAGCCTCACCGATCAAGTCGCAAAGCAGGAAACAGTTTCGCTGCCTGCCGTGCATCAATGCATCCGCTGATCGCGCCGTTCAATTTCCTGAAAAGGGGTTCTCCAGCCGCGAATCTAACGCCTGAGGTTGGGCACACAGAGTTGGAGCCCCATGGATTAACTTCCCCGTCGTGCAAGTTGGCAGTCGCCTCGGGTGTGGGCATATATCGTTTCACGCATCCAGCAAATCGTCTCATTGAAATCCAAACCTACGATTGAAACTCGGCGCGCTCCCGATGGCGGGCAAGCCGTCGGCGATGTTCATCCGTCAGGGTGATGGGTGCGCTCCAGCGAAGCTCGGAACGAGCTTGATCGCTGAGACTCGGCGAGTACTCCGGCCGGCCCTGGTCGTCGAAGGTCACAAGCGCGCGGTCGAATGCGGCATCCCACAGCGCCGAGAGGAGGAGGCCGTTGTGCACGTCGAGCCTTTCCGCGTCGGTCTCGCATTCCGCCCAGGGTACGATGTGAGAGGCACGAAGTAGGGCTGCGTCGGTTATGCCGGTCAGGGGACAGCGGCCTTGCCAGTAGTCCATCAGACGGGCACGGAAAATGTCCTGGCCGATCCGCTGTACGACGAGACGCTCGGCCTCGGTGGTCCGCGGCAGATTCGCGACGCGGGTTTCGAACTCGCGCAGCGGCGCGTCAGGAAGGCTGAGGCCAAGTGCGTATACGCGATCGAGCGCAGCGTAGAGTTCGCGCAGAGTTGCGAAGGCGTAACGGGCTTTGCCGGGGCCTCGCACAGCCGCGGAAGGCGGTTCGAGCTCAGCGACTGCGCCAGCATGATCTACAGCGAGAAACCACGGACCATTGATGCCCTCGGCGGCAAGATAGATAACTCCGTGCGCCGTGGTGGAAGCGAAAGCTCGCCACCCGGCTTCTTCGCCTAGAACACGTCGAAAACCGTTCTGCGAGGCGGCCTTCTCACATTCCTCGCGAACCACAAAGGACTGGGGCGCTTCAATCATTGTCTATAGATCTCGCGCCATGAGACGTTCCGACCCAGGCGCTCCTCTCAGGGTCAGCCTCAGCCAAGGATCGCAGCGGAGGTCATCAGGGGGGCGGGTAGTGGTCGTGACGATATATTGAAAGGCCGCTGTTCCGGTCATTTCCTCAAGCTCGCGCATCAGCCGGAACAGCTCGTCATAGATGCTAAGACCGAGATCAGCCTCACGGGGACTATCGTGAACGAGGAATGCCGGGATGCGCGTTGCGCCCTCGATGCTCAAACAGAGGCAGGCGAGGTCGAAAGCCAGCACCTTCAGCGAGTCGATGGCGGCTGTACGGCGATCTCCGTCGACATCGACGGCCAATTGCAGTCTATCGCCGCTCAGCGTCACGGTTCCCTTAGCATTATCATTGACAAGCCGACGAACGATGGCGGAGAATTTTTCCGTTATTCGGCCGAAAGTAAGGCCCTGCTTGTCGCGGAAAGCTGCGAGCCGTTCTCGTTCTTTGGTCAACCTGTCCTCGAGATTGCGGAGCCGCTTTCGGACCTCGTCGCGCTCGGTCGATAGCTCCGTAAACCGTTCGACGCCTTCCTTGAGTCGCGAGGCCGCCTGCCAGGCGGACGTGCGCGCGTCGCGCACGATTTCGATGGCTTGAACTCGCTTCTCCGCCTGCTCGACCTGTTGGCGCCCGAGCGCGGCGGCTGGCTGAAGAGCTTTTAGTCGACTCTCGAAGCCGTCGATCTTTTGCTTCTGATCGCCGACTTCCTGGCGCTTGGTAGCGAGGCGGGCTCGGCATTCTGTCTCATTGTGCAGCTTGTGGGAAAGGCCGCATTTCTCCGCTAGCGCCTTGTCGATTGGCACCTCACAAATCGGACACACTTGACTGGCCGCATTCTCCGCCGCCGCTGACAGACTTGGTATTTCGCTGGAGAGCAGAGTCAGGACCTGCTTCTCAGCCGGTATCTGCGCTTCCACGCGGATGCGTTCTTCGTCAGTCCGCCGCAGTTCTTCACGGGCTACCTGCAACGCCTTCCGGGCCTGCCCGAGTTCCGAGGTGTCACCAGTCGGAAGCTGTGCAGCCGCAGCGAGCCGCTCATCGGCGGACTTTCGGAACAGATCCAGGAGAAGGGGCATCTCCGGCAAGGTCTGTCTGCCGAGGTCGAGCTGATCAATCAGTCGTTCTTGGCGTCGATTGCGATCCCAATCGAGGTAGGACGCTTCCCGCTCTACCGTGGTGACTTCGGCTCGCAGCGCTTCCTCCGCGCGTCGAGTTTGCTGTTCCTCCTCGGTGATCGCCATAAGGAATGCCCGAAGCGCCTCACGCCGAGGGCCGGTTTCACGTCCGCTCGCGGGAAGCGGCGCGTCAGAGCCGGATGCCGGGGAACGCCAGTCAAGAACATCGTCGAAGCGGCATTCCTGATCGCGGGTAAGCCAGGCGAGCGCGATCGGCCATGCTTTTTGGTCCGGCTGGAGGCGAGCCAGGGCCGCGACTCCGGGTGTCACGATGGCCTGTTCGATGGCCTCGATCAGCGGGTCGATACTTGTGGTCGCGCCGTCGCCGGCCGCGATCTCATCCAGATTGCCTTCAGCCATCGCGACATGTCGGCGCCGCATTCCCAGTGGCCGCACGACAGCCCAGCACACGCCGTCGAGCATCACCTCCGCGCCGACGACACCGTTCGGCAAGGCGAGCGCAATGCTTTCCCGCTGGGTCTCGTCTGCGAAGCGCTGCTCGCCAAGGCAGTAGCGTAGTAGGCGGCAAAACAGCGTCTTGCCACTTCCGTGGCCTATGGCGCGTACGCCGCCAGCGGTGGCGTCATCGAACCCATCTGGCGACCACACGACGTTGAGGCCCGGCCGAAGCTTGATGTCGCGGATTTTCTGGCCACCCGGCGCTTCCCAAATCGCCAAACGCCGCACCCAAAGCCGCGGCTCTTTCAGGCCTATCGGTATAGTCAGGCTGAGCTTCGGGAGCTCGAACATTTCATGCTGCGGCGGCATCTACAATCCAGCCCCGGACCTCGTCCGGCATCGAGGTCATGGTTTGATCAAGATCGAGCTGCCGCAGAGCTTCGAGCACAAACCAAGCCCGACCGTCGGGCCAGCCCGCCGTATCGAACGCATCGAGGCCTGGTCCCGGCGCCCACGTTCCTGCGGACAGGTCTTCGATCAGCCTGCCGTTGCCACGGTGGTTGGAGACGGCGACGCCCCAGCCCTGATTGGTGCGCGCTGCGAAGCCGACCACATTGCCCGAGCGCGGCTCGGCTTCTTGCCCAACCAGTCGTCGCCACTCCCGCGCTTGGGCAGCCGAAAGCAGCGAACTCAGCAGATGCGGCTCCAAGATCATTGCGGTGGCGAGACGGACGGTCCGGCTTGTTGTGGGGCCATGGATCGCCTTCAAAATCGCAGTGAGGGCAGCACCGGAATCATTCGGCTGCAGCGATGCGCGTATCCAGACCCGATCCGGCAGAGTGGAGAGAGCGGGCCTCGCCTCGGCCACCGTCACCTGATCCCACGCTTCTAAGATCAGTCGCTGGGTTCGAAACTCATTAAATTCGCGCCGCTCGCGATTGCGAAGCGCCTTGAAGGTCTCAATTCCGCAATCCTCTCCAAGAATATTTGCGGGATCGAGGATGTACAGCATCTCGTCCTTGCTGAGCCCATAGACCTCGCGCGCCACCAACATGTCGATCTCTGCCGCCAACACCGCACGATGAGCGGGATCTTCAACGACATCCTCTGGAGACGAGATTATTCCAGCCTGTACAGCTGCCTCACGGAACGCTTGCATTTCAGCTCCGACAGCGCAGAGCGCACAGGCGCGACGGGAAATCTCGGCAGCAGCGAGGGTATGTCCAAAGTCCCGCGGGAACGGTAAAGTGTCCATGATTGTGTAGGACATGGTCAGCGAGACTTTCTTGCGTGCGAGGTAGTCCATCACGAGGGAGTTAGCAACGCCCAGCCAGAGTAACGAGTATTCCATGGAGCCGTCGACAAACTCTATTGTCGGTACTTTGTGGCCGCTAACGCTTCTTGCTGGCAACAACGCTGCGATCAGTGCGCGCTGATTCGTCGGGCTCGCGACGTCCCCAAATCCGATCCTGTAGCGATCAGTTCGCCCAGCGAGTTTGTCAGGAATTTTCGCTTGCAGGACGCGCCATTGCGGCTGAATGCGTTTGCCATGCGAACCAAAGGGCAGATCATCCCATACAGCCGCTCGACCGCGACCGGAGACATAGCCTTTGGCTCGGTAGTCGTAGGCGTCGATCATCCGTCCCTCGAAGACGGGTAAACCATCATCGCCTTCAGAGAACAGGCCGCGGTCCGTTCCCATGTCGACTTCGCGCATATAGTGCCGGTATGGAATGCCTTCGATTTCGGCCCCGAACTTCGGATAGCGCCCATACATATTCGCGCAAACATCGATTTCCGACTGCGCGGCGAACTCCATCACCGCCATTGCGTCGGGCGAGAACTCCTCGACTATGGCTACTGGGATCGAGAGTATGCGTCCCGCCAAAAGATCCTGGAGCTTCTGCTGAGTATTGACCCGAAATGCCGCCGAAAGCCGCTCCGTTTGCCCACCTTTCCACGCTACGTAGAGGCAGAACTTCATCCGAGTATCAACCGCGGGGAACCAAATCCCTCTGGAGTTCTCAAAGCCCGCGAGCTTCTCGACGCGAAATTTTGTGAAAAGCTCCTTGCGAATAGCTGTGGCATTCGCACCGTTGTACAGACCTTCCGGCACGAACTGCGCCGCTACGCGGCCTTCGCGGGTAGCCGCCAACGCAGTCTCGATAAACATGCGGTAGACGTTGAAGTCACCTTTTCCAAGATTGCCTTCGGAAAACAACCTGTAGCGGCCACTCGATTTTATGAAATGGACGGCGGCGTAAAGTGCCGCACAATGCTGCTCCCAGCGTTCCGCTATCTTGCGATCAAGCAGAAGTTCTTCATAAGCGATCTTTTGATCCGCAGGAGACAGGTGGCGGACATTTGGATCATAGGTTGAAAAGAACTCTTTGTAATCCGGGCTCATCGTATCCCAGGGAGGATTACCCAATACTACGTCGAACCCACCGCGGGCCATCACGTCGGGAAATTCGAGAGGCCAATGGAACGCTCGCGCATTGTGAGCGGCGTCCACGCCCGCTCCGATTAGCGGTCCAAACGGTTGGACACCGCGCAGCCATTCCCAGACGGTGCCGCTCGTCGGCACAGTTTCGGCGCCGCGGCGCGGTAGGCCATCCGGCCCCGCGTGGGGTCCGCCTTTCAACTTCGGCAGCAGAAAGGCTGCAACGAAGAGATCGCATGCGGTTTCAAGCTGCCAAGCAGCGGCACCTTGGATTGTCAGTTTCCGGAGGCGCGCCGCTTTGGCTTCGATCTGCTCGACCGTGTTTTCCGGCATGGCTCGTAGAGCTTCGAAATCGCGCAACAGATCGCTGGCGCGGTAGAAACCAAACCCCTCAGAAACTCGGCCTTTTTCAGCCTGCTCTCGCTTATTCTTTTGCGCGTAGTATCTCGCCACCTCATTGTCGTCGCCAGCCAACGATTTGTAAGCGGCGTCGGGGATACCTGTTTCGAGGACCTTCAGATCGAGCACGCCGATCAGAGCATCACCGCAACGAATTTGCGCGTCGAAAAAGCCCAGCGGCAGGCCGGGATCCACAGTCTCGATCCAGAGTGCAACCTTGGTCAGCTCTACTGCCATGGGGTTGCGATCCACACCGTGAAGGCAGCTGCGCGCGACATCGCGCAACGCGTGTCGGAAATCAGCTAGCGACGGCGTGCCCTCTGCGCGGATCCGCGCGACCCGGGTGGCGATACGTCGGGCGGCCGCCAGGAGGAAATGGCCGGAACCACAAGCTGGATCGATGACGCTCAGCTTTAGCAGCCCGGCAACAGGATCGATCTCCTCTGCCTCGGTCTTGTCGAGCACGGGATCCAGCGCCGTATCGAGCAGCGCCTGAACCAGACTATCCGGCGTATAGTAGGAGCCAGTGGTCTTGCGCTGGTTGCCCTTCTGTTCGGCAGATTCAGACGCGAAGACCAACGTCTTCCCGTCTTCGCCTAGTTGCGGTTGCAGCTCCAGCAGCGATTCATAGACCGAGCCCAGCTCCTCGGTTTCCATCGCGCGCCAGTTCACGGGCGCCACGCCGGCTTTTCCCGGTAGCCAGGAGAGGCGGTAAAGGGCCTCCATGAAGGCCCGGTTGCGCAGCCGCGCGGTTTCCAGATGCGGCAGCATCCCGGCGGCGAACAAACCGCCCAGCGCCGGCAGGCCAAGCGTCGGTTGACCGTGGGCCAGAGCGCGGAAGACGATCTTGATGCCTTCGTAACGGTCATGGTGCTTGTCCCACGACGCCGCGCGGACGCTCTGCACACGCAATGCCGCAAGGCTGTAGCCCTCGGCATAGAGCTTGCGCGCCTCCGGACTCACCGCATCGGGATGAAGCAGGTTCCTGTCCTCAGCCACCATTAGGAAGATCAGGCGATAGATCAGGCGCAGCAGTTCGTTGAACCATTCCGTCAGGTTGACCTCACCAGAGTGCAGCCGAGTGGCAAGATCGGGGTTCGCTTCCAGAAAGCCTGATCCGAGCACCTTCAGCGCGACTTCGACCTGCGCGGCGAGCCGGTCGCGCGCTGTCTCGCCCTCGCGCGTGCCGGCCTCCCGCCAGCGTTCCAGTGCGCAATCGGTGACGGGCGCGCCGGCGGTGCCGAACCGCGTGCGGTGGATGAGTGACCAAAGGACGGCAAAGGAAGCTGCGTCCTCATTGGTGAAAATTTGTGCCAGGTCGGCTTCGACATAAGCCGGGCGTGTCAGCGAGGCATTGTCGCGCATCAGCCGGATCACGCTTCCGTTCGTGACCAGGCCCCAAAGGGCCTGTTCGCTGTCGTTGAGATAATCCTGCAACGCGAGGGCGGGTGACCGCGAGCGGTCGATCGAAAGTGTCGGGCTACGCCGATCAAGCTTTTCGTCGGAAGGCGGGACGACGACGATGGGAACGCGGCCACCAGCAAGAAAGGAGATCATGCCGTCGGCCGACGCGAGATCTTCGAAGCCGAAAGTTTCGGCGAGGAATCCGCGCACGAACCGTCGCGTCGCCTCGACCGACGGGTTCTGCAGCTTTGCAAAGGCATCGTAATGAGATTGACCCACCCGGAACGCGGTCGAGATCTCCTCGCGAATCGTCAGCCCCTTACGGACGCGGTAGTGCTCTTCGGCCTGTTCCGGGGCTTGCCTGCGGTCGACGCTGGCGACCATGGCGGGAGCTATAAGGTTGCCCTCAAGGGTGAGCGAGGGCCAGGCGGACATATCCGTGATTGGTTTGCGCGCCATGGCTCAGACCTCACCCGGCATCAGCGCGAACAGGCCAATGACGTCCGGTGGCAGAACCGCTTCCACCGTGACGCGCGATGCGGTGCCGGATGCGGCGCGGAGCCTCGCATGGTCCGCCATAAGTTCTTCCGCGCGCGAGTGTACGAAGTCGGCGATCGGTCCCTTGAGCAAGCTGGGCAATTCCTCCTTCGCCCCCACGATGAACCTGTCGCGCGCAGCGGGCGCCAAATCAGCCGTGGCGGGCGCGTTCAGCAACTCTCGGGCGGCTTCGCCGGCCGCGACGAACTGGCCGCCCTGGATCGCGACAAGGGCGGCTTCCTCCGCCAGCAGCAAGCGTTCCTTGCGTGCATGGACGGTCAGCTTGAACCGGATGCGGAGCAACGCAACACGAGTCACTTGCCGCACCGCCACCGTCGGCCAGGCGCCCACTCGACCAATGCCGAGTCCTGCAAGCGCCTCCGGGTCAAGCGACGCCTCGACCAGCGCTTCGGCAAGTGTGGCTGTCAGGGGGTGCGTCCGAGTCAGCAGCGCGGTGCCTGACGGCGCCGGCTCGGCTGTTGCGAGCCGCACCGATCCGTTCAACGCATGTTCTGCCAAACGCCCGCGCAGGCCAGCTTCAAGCGCATCGACGTGGGCAAGAAGAACGGTCTTCCGCGCTTCGAGCGGCACCCCGAAACGCGCCATCGCCCGTTCAACGAACTGCCTCGCATCTGCCGGAGACCCGAGCAGCGTCCGCACCTTTTGCCACTCAGGAGCGATCTCCTGCGGTCTCATGGCATTTTGCGCAAACCGCGCGCGGGACTTCTTTTCGTTCTCCTCTGCGTCCCGCCAACTCGCCTCCATCGCCCGCGTCCCATCGTCGAGCCGAAGATCGAGTGAAAGCTGCTGGTGCGTTCCACGCCGAAGCATCATCGACGCCATCAGCGCGTCCGTGACCGGACCACGCTCGTCCGGCAGCGGAACGGTCACACCCGTCGTTTTTCGGATCTTGTTCGCCTTACGGAGGATGACGTCGAGCACAGCGCCGTCGATCGCGCTGTCAGGCGAGAACATCATGATCGATCGGACAAGCTCCGCCGGCTGGCCGAACCGATCGACCCGTCCCTCGCGCTGTTGGTGCCGAGTCGGGTTCCACGACAAATCGTAGTGGACCACTGCATCGAAGAGCTGCTGAAGGTTGATCCCTTCCGAAAGGCAGTCGGTGGCAACGAGGATGCGCGGAACCTGTTTTTCTTCGTCAGCGGGAGTCATATCGGCCACGCGATCACGCCGCTCATCGGGCGTAAGAACACCCGTGACGGCTTCGATCATCAGCTTCGGAAAAGCCTTGCGCAGCCCGTTTCGGACATGCTCGGCCGTTGCCAGGTAGCGACAGAACACAACCGGATTTGCGCCTTTCTTTATGAGAGGCGTCAGGGCATCCACCAGAGCGGTTAGCTTCGGATCAGCTTCGTCGGCCAGGTGCTCGGCGCGCGTCACCAGCGAACGGAGTTCAGGATCGATCTGAAAGGCCGTGCCAGGCTCGAGATCTACCGCGTCCTCTTCGTCTCCGTCCTCGTCGAAAATTTGCGGTTCAAGTCGATCGCTTTCGTTTGCAACCCGGTTTCTCAGAGCGCTCAAAGCCGCAGCCGGTGAAGAGCCGACACAACGCATCAGCGCCAGCGTTCCCCAAAACGCCAAGCGTCGCTCCCTTTGCCCGGATCCCGCTCGGGAGACGATCCCGAGGCAGTAATCCAGCGCCGCCTCCTGGAATTCGAGATGCGCCTTCGAAAGGCGATAAGGAAACTCCGTCGTATCGTGCTTCGGGAAGGCGCGATCTTCATCCCAATCCCCTGAGGTGAGATCGATCCGGCGGCGCTGCACGTAGTGCCGCGCCAGACGTTCCCGATATCGTGCGTCATCGAAGTTCGCCGCGGCGAATGATGGCTCGATCAGAGAGAGAAGGCGCGAGAAGGCTTCCTCGTCCCCGGAATGCGGGGTTGCCGTGAGAAGGATCATCCGGCGGTCCGGATTCAGAGCCAGCCCGGACAGAAGCTCGAACCGCTGTTGCCGACCCTTGTGGGTGCCGACGCAGGCATGGGCTTCATCGACGATCACGAAATCCGGACAAGTGCGAGCGAATCCTTCCCGGCGTTTCTCGGCCTTGATGTAGTCGAGGCTGACAACAGTGAAGGGATAGGCATCGAAGAGGCTTTGTGTGAGAGGCAGGCCACGCTCCAGCCGACTTGCGGTGCCGGAAGTGACCGCGACGGCTTCTATCCCAAATCTATCCTTCAGCTCTCCAACCCATTGTTCGACGAGATGCGGCGGGCAGAGCACCGAGAACGCGTCCACCTCACCCCGGTCCATGAGTTCGCGCAGGATCAAGCCCGCTTCGATCGTCTTGCCGATACCGACGTCATCGGCGATCAACAGGCGTGGTACGGGCAAGCGAAGGGCCATCAGCAAGGGTACGAGCTGGTAGGTTCGTGGCTCGAAGGCGAGTTGCGCGGCTGAGCGGAAGGGGCCGGCGCCCCGGCGTAGGGTCAGGCGCATCGCATCGGCGAGCAACGCCGCTTTCGCCTGAACGGTTGCGGCCGCGTCGGCAGGCAGGTCAAAGCGGGCCGGCTCGACCGGAAGAAGTTCAAGCGCCGGGTCGAGGATAACCCTGTCGTTCTCGCCGCCCGAGAGAGGTCGGAGAGCCAAAATGCCGTCCTGTAGGGACGGCAGCGCGACCCATTCGCGCCCACGGGCGCGAACCAGATCTCCGGGGGCGAAACTCATCGTCATCAAGCCTTTTCCCCAAACATCGACACCAGCGCATCGGGGACGCCCGCGGCAACTTCTGGCAACTCGAACAGCGTCCAGCCTTTAGCTTCCGCCTCCTCTCGCGCCGCCTTGCCGATGGGCGCGACGCTGGCGGCGACAAAGTGGCTGCGCCAGGCGAAAATCATCTCCTGACCGGCGAAGCTGGCTGTGGAGGCATCGGGCGCCGGTACCCCCGCAACCTTGAAGGTGCTCGCCCAAGAACCGCCTTCTGACGCCCCGTCTGGCGCCACAGCGACCACCACCTGCCCACGCGCCAGATCGATGAGCATCTGTTTTGCTTCATCGCTTGTCCGATCGATCAATTCGTGGTCGGGCTGATTGAAGTACGACAGCAGGCAGCGATAGCAGCCGCGGACACAGGCCTCCCCGTCGTGACTATGAAGCAATGTGGAATCGCCCTTTGCGATCGCTTCGTCGACGTTTTCGAAGTGCATGAGCCGCAGCGCTTCCCTGGCGATTTTGCCAAGGGCCTGCGGGTCCTCGACCAGCCGGCTTAGCACCCCGGCCCCGCCCTCCGTGGCTTCGTAGGCAAGGACGGCGCGCCGATTGTCGCGAGCGGGCAGCGGTTCGCCGAGAATTTCGCCCTCTTCTAATTGGAAGACGACCTCAATTCCCCGCATGATTGCATGCTGCACCGTCGCGATCGTCTCCGGCGCATAGGCCAAGGGGTCGCTGAAACGGAAGAGAAGCGCATTCTTGTGATCGCGGACGATGGGGACGATCCGCACCGGTCTAACGACATCAGGCGGCACATCGACATCAGGATCTTCGTCGTTCGATTTCGCCCAGTAACCGCTGCGCGGATCGATATAGAAACCGAAGACGGTCTGATTGGCGCGCCGTTTCAGCCCTTTGTTGATCCGACTGATCTCGGCGCTGTTGGCATATTGCAGCTTGAGGATCGAGGCGTCGTCGCAACGGAAGTCGGCCTCAACGATCTGAATCCGGCCGTCTCGCTTCGGCCAGGAAAAAACGGTCTGAATATCAAAGCCCTGCCGGACCCGCTCTTCGTCATTTGCCGTGATGCGCTCTACCGGCGCGGCCTCAACATTGTCGATCCTCAGCGTCCTTTGCACCGGCACCTCGCCTGCCATCGGTGTGTTGCAAGCGTGGCAGCGTTCGACCTCGCCGTCGTGGCAGGCGCCACAGTTCGGGCAGATGAAAATATCTCTCGTGGCGAGCTCGGCGCCATCTCCCGTACGGACTTCCGGCGGAAGCTTCGCCTTCATGACCCGGTACGCCCGGCCTTCGTGATAGATCAGACTACGCGGACCGAATTCCGAGATCGCCAGGAAACGGGCGCGCTGGAGAAACGATCCGGTCTTTCCCTCTCCGGGGATAAAGGCATAGAGCGGCAGCCGAGGAAAATTATACCCTGGTAGGAATCCTTCCGTTGCCAGGTAGCGGTAGGAATAGAAGTCTGAGCCGTTTGTCGCCTTACCCTGTTCCAGAATGCTGATCTGGTCGCTCGCCTGCATCTGCGCCGCCTTTATCCGACGGCGATCCGCACCAGAGAGTCCTGTAATCTCTGATCGGGCATTGGCTTCCATAAGCTGGGTTCGGGCTGAGTTGTAGAGTTCACGCCATCGATCAAAGGCACGGTCGAACTCCAGCGGTGCGCGCTGGGCGACCGCAGTGACGAAATCGTCAGGCTCGCTCATCCAGACTGGTTTCCGGCCATCCACCGAGGCGAGCACCTGATCGAGCACGCGCTTCATTGTGGGGCGCGCTGCTATGGCCAACTCAGGTCGGTCGATTACATCGTGAATCTCTTGTTTGAGAGGATAGCCGGTCTGAGTTAGATCGAGGATTTCCGGAATGTCCGGAGACAGAGCGAGCTTCGCCTCCGCAAGCCAGACGGCATGTAGGTGTGAGCGCACGAGCTCTTCGTTGGTGATGTCAAGCGCGGGAGGCCGAACGACGCCAGCGACCATGTCGTTCCGCCGTTCGAAGAAGTACTGGTCGTGCGGCGATTGCGCGGCGCAATAGGTTACGATCACGGCTGCCTGCCCGGAGCGACCGGCGCGGCCGGCGCGTTGCGCGTAATTCGCCGGCGTCGGGGGTACGTTTCTCAGATAGACGGCGTTCAGCGCGGAAATGTCGACGCCAAGCTCCATGGTTGGCGAACAAAACAAAGCTGGCAGGAACTGTTCCGACTCTCCTGCCGCCTTGAGCTCACCGGCATTCTTCGTAAGATTTTCTTGGTCTTCCTTTTCAAAACGGAAGCGCCACTCGCGCCATTCGCGCTGTCGTTGCGACACCTGGGCGGTGTGTTCACGACCTTCCAGCCCCCAAAAACTGCTACGACCGGCCTTCAGATCTTCAGCGATCTCATTGTAAAGATCATGAAAATATAGGTTTCCCTGAGCGGTCTTTTTCCTAACTGCTTCGCCAGGAACGATGCGAACAGCTGAAGGTGACAAACGCCAACCTTGTTGGTCAGCCTCGATGTCGACGCGAGACACCACTCCTTCCTGCGAAAGGAGTTCCATCAGGGCGGTCATCACGCTCAGGTAGTCCGACTTCCCAAGCTTGGTCCCGATGACGCTCTTGCGATTGATGAGGCGTCCGATACGGGAGTTATGTCCCGCTCGGATGATCGTCTGCTCCTCCCGCAGTCCCACCCTGTCCTTGCCCGGCGCTTGCAAAAACATCGCCGTGCGACTTCTGGGCGTTTCCTTCGAGTCGATGGCCCACGGTGACCGCAACAGATTTCGTGACTTTTGGGCCACGGAGTCGAGCTCGGTCAGATCCAAAGCTTCCGTACCGACGGCTAGGCCGTCGAGCATGGCGCCGAGCAGCAGTTTCAACATCGCTTTCCGCGCTGGCGCGTCGAGCTTGCCGAGATCCGGCAGGATGGCCGCCATCCGTTCGGTGTCTGCCGCAATCTCATCGAGCCCGATGAAGGCGACGTCGATGAGCTTGAGAACGGAGAGACTCGGGTTCGTGTAGCGCCAACCCCGGCGGAGATCAGTCCAGACCCGATGGGCGAGAACTTTCGCTAAAGAGCGTTGCGCGTCTTCGCGGACTACGGCCCCTGACTCCGGATCCATCATCCAATGGATACGGGCGTCCTTGTTAGCCGCGGTGAATCCAAGCGCCTTTACAACTCGGAGACCGAATTCGTCCTCGGCCATACCATCGTCGCCGGCGTCCAGAACCGCCCGCAGGATCGCACCACGCAGCAGACTTACGAACAGATAGTCATTGAAATGACCCGCCTGGAGAGCCGCATCCTGGCGGTTGTCCGTGAAGCCGAGCAGCTTGCGTTTCTCTTTTGGAACGCCGCTGTTCCTCGAATTCATCCATTCCAAGGCGGTCGAAACTAGAAGTGTCGTGGCTGAGCTGCGGCCTTCACCGGATAAGCCTGCAAGCTTGGTGCGTTCGCGCATACTCGGATGCGGCTGATCGAGGCAGCACGGACAAAAACCGAATTTCCCCGGAATGAACCAAAAACTTCTCCCAGATGAATCTGGGCGTCCATCTGGAGCTACCTTTATCATCTGGGGAGCCCGGCGCTTCCTGTTCGCCCGAAGCCGCTCGACGCCATTACGCTCTTCTCGCCAATCCTCCGGGTAGGTCTCGATGTCACCGGTGAAGGCATAATCTGGATCGTCACCGCTAGTGGGGGTCAGATAGCCAGCAGTGTCTCCTTCTTGATCGTCGAGAGGCGCATCATCGATGTTCCTTGGAATAAACCGCACCCCATCGACATCATCGCTCTTGGAAACGACGTGAACCTCATGTCCACATCCCCGGCAGAACCGGGTCGGATAGAGCCGATGTCCCGGTGCGTCGGGATCTTCGAGCTGACCCTCGAACAGCACGTTTCTCGGCTTTTCGGTCAGCGTGGTGAATGTCTCACCAGCGCCCGAGATGAACTGATGAAGTTTGAACGCTAGAAATGCGCCTGTTCCCAAGCCCCCTCGTTCCGTCTCCGGAAGGCTAATACGGGTCAAGAATGACTCAAGCGCAGATCGGCAGGTCTCGATCTCTACGCCGCTATCCTTCGACAGCAGTTCAGCTGCATCTTGGAATGGAATTGGCTTTTTGCGCTTGAGTTCCTGTTTGTCATCAAGCCCGATAGCCAGTTCGGTCCAAACCGCCAATGGGTGCTTGGTCAGAACTTCATCTGTCAGTATATCAGGCAGTGAAGATGTCAGGATAGGCGCGAGCTTCGATCGTACATCCTCAAGTTTCAGGCAATCATCCGTCGCCCGTTGAAGCGACTCGTCAATAACGGATTCCGGACCGATGAACGTACCGAAAAGGCGCGAGGCAACGTCCGCGACGGCCTGTGCGCGGCTGATTTCGGATCCTTCGCTTGCCATGGTGGCCGAGGTCCCGATGCAGATTGGCGCTTTGCCGGGCGTGCAACGATTTCGAAGGCGGCGTACGAGGATGGCGACATCAGCGCCTTGGCGACCGCGATAGGTATGCAGCTCATCGAGAACGATAAAGTTCAGACCGGTTGCGTTCTCTATCACCTTGATGTCGAGACTATCTTGGCGCGTAAGTAGTAGTTCGGCCATCATAAAATTGGTCAAGAGGATGTCCGGTGGGTCGTCGGCAATCCGTCGCCGCTCTTCTTGGCTTTCTTGACCAGTGTAACGCCGGACAATCGGCTTGAGATCACTTGGCAGGCCGGACTGGGAGATGAACTTATCGATCTCGTTCATCTGGCTGTTGGCCAGTGCGTTCATCGGATAGACGATGATCGCACTCGTTTTGCGTGCCTTCCCGGCTTTTCGCGCTCGGACGATCGCATCGACTATTGGCACGAAAAAGCAGAGCGACTTTCCTGAACCCGTGCCGGTTGTGACGACGTAGCTCTGGCCGGTGCGTGCCTTGGCGATGGACTGCGCCTGATGTCGATGAAACCGTATCGGCGTCGCGCCAAAACGGAAAATGCGACCAGTCGCTTCGTCGAGGTCGCCCGAAGCGACCAGATCATCCACTGTCGCTCCCTGAAGATATCGGGGATTGAGAGACAGAAGGGCGTCTGGCCAGAAGCGCCCAGCGTCGTATTGGTGATCGATTTCAGACTTCAGGTCGTCAGACCGAATGGTGCTGAATGACCGCGAGAAGCTGGCGTAGGAGTCGATCAAACGATGGTCGAATTCGAACGCCTTCATTTTTGGAACCTCTCGGCAAGGTAGGATGGCATTTCGGCGAGAGACAACTCCTGAGAGGAGTTGCCACTGCGCACGTAGAATTTTTCTTGGCCGACGCCGTTCTTATCCTTCACGGTGAGCACGAGGGGTTTCGCTGATGGCTGAACATCGACTTGGCAAATCTCGACCTCGCCGATAGCCGGGAACAGCACCTTCAGCTTGCTACTGACGAAGGCCGCTCCAAACGCGCCGTTCATTAGGTTGCGCAGGTGCAACTCGAATTTGTCCCGGTTTGCGCCGCCGAGCGACAGATAGTCCCCTTCGAGACCAAGGATCTCGCCAGTGTCGCTGACGCCGATGAGCAGTGTCCCGCCCTGGCTGTTGGCGAAGGCCGCGACCGTCTTGACGATCACCTCCTCCAGTTTCTTGTTGGTCCCCAATTCCTTGAAGTCCCAGCGCAGGGACGATTTGAACTCCAGTTCGTCGTCCTCACCCTCGGCAATCAGCTCTTCCAGAGTGATGGCGGCTTCCGGCGGCTTGGTGTCGGTGATGCCTTTCAGGAAGGCGTTGAGATGCGTCGCCAACGCTTTACGCCGGGCTTGCAGAAAGGCCTCGTAGTTCTCGATTTCCCACAGTGCAGGGTCTTCGGGAACGCATTGCAGGGCCAGGCTATCGGGGAATCGCTCCTTCACGTCGGCGAGATATGCCTTTGCGTCCGTGGCGCTCTTGGTGCGATTGGCGATCTGGGTCAGAATTGCGCGGTTGGTCAGTTCCTGCGCGAGCGAATATTTCAGGCGATTTTCCTGGCCGAATCCCTGGGCCTTTAGCTTCGAGTACGGGAAGATGTGGTCGTTCTCGAGCGCATACTTTTTGCCCATGGCCTGGCGCAGTGCGACACCGGTCGTGAAGCAGACGGCGTTACGGCTCTTCAAATACCAGCGCAGGAGGCCAAAGAGCGGGTGGGAAATTGATCGGCCGACGAATTCGTCGGGTGTGATCTCCAGGCGCCGCTCCTCCTCAATGACCGCCAACAGCTCATCGAATGGGTTTTTCGATTCCTTGATCGTGCGCAGGTCGCGGTCCAATTTTTGAGGGAGCTGGCTGACGTATCGCGTCCTGATCTGGGAGTAGTAGAACCACTTCACCAGCTTGCGGATCTCCGCATCATTCAGGTGTGCGCCGCCTTTTTCGAAGCAATAGACGGTGATCGGGATCAGCGCGTAAACGGAGTTGATCTCATCCGTGTGGTCGACGAAGGCATGAGACCGCATCAGGCTTGCGACGTAATCAAGGACCTGACCGTCCAGCAGCTTCCACGCTGCGCGCAGCTTTTCGTCGTTGTCGGCGTCGTGGAGCTTTTTCATCTCTGAGCCGAGGTGGTAGAGGCAGCCCAGCAGGACGTAAACGATGAAGTCCAGCTTGAAGACAAAGCCCTTCTCGGCCAGCTCGCTCAGCTTTTTCTTGAAGGTGTCACGAGCTTCCGGCCAGTACCCCGAAATCTGAGCAAGCGCGAGTTCGGCGTCGGTGAGCGACACGCCGCTAGCATTCACCTTATAAAAGATGTCGATGGCTTCACGCACGCTGGCTCGAACAGGAATGGTTTGTTCCGGAAACTCCCGGTCGAGGATGTTCTCGATCGCCCGCGTGTTGTCATCCATCACATCGTCGCGCTCGCGACTGACCGTCTCACCTTTCTTTTCCAGTTCGCGGACAATGTCTTTGGCGCGAATTTTCCGCTGGAAAATGTCCGTGATGTTTTGCCATCGCGCGTCATTTTCCATCTTGTTTTTCGTGTAATAGGCGAGTTCTAGGGTCTCCACGTTCACGTACAGGCCGCGCGTATCATTCAGGATTTCGGAAGCGGTGTAGTAGGGCGGGATCTCGCCGCGCACGAGCATGTAGAGCGTCGTGATGCGCTGCTGGCCATCCAGCAGGATGCGAACGGCTCCCTGCTTTTCATTGTATTTATGCGGGCCTTTGAGTTCCGGCGGGTTCGCCGTCTCCCAGGTCAGCATCGTGCCGGTGGGGTATTGCTTGATGAGGGAGTCGACCAGCTGCTTCGCGTCATCCCGCTTCCAGACGTACTCACGCTGAAAGGCGGGGACAAACAATTGATGCTCGTCGATTTTCTCCAGTGCTGTCGAAATCTTCATCAAAACCCCTTCCGCGCCGCCCGCGCGCCCAATGTATTGTGCTTCTATTCCGTCAGACCGGCGGTCGGACACACGTCGGGCGCTGCGCCCTGAAAGGGAGCGACTTTAATTTGCGCTTCCCGCTCACGCGTCCGAGCGATGTCGTAACTATTCTGCATGCGCATCAGGGTATCCATCGAGACGCCGAATGCCTTTTCCAGACGGAGCGCCATTTCCGGTGACAGATGCGCTCGCTCATTGAGAACCGCTGACAGCGCCGCTCGCGTAACCCCCAGCGCCTGAGCCGCGTTGGTGACGGAAAGCCCCAACGGCTCGATGACTTCGCTCTTCACGAAACCGCCTGGATGCGCAGGGTTTCTAAGCCTCATACCGCCCATCGCCATCGTCGCCGCCTCCTACCGGCCGTCTAACCAATCGAGATCGAGGATCTCGGCTTGCCCTTTATCGACCCGAAATATGAGACGACAGCCCTCCGCGACCGGAATGCTTAGCCTCTCCAAGGCGCCCTCTGCCAGCGAGAGCGTGCTCCAACCTGGAACCGTCCGGACCTCATCTCCCCCGTCCATGTCCTGAAGAAAGGACACGATCCGACGCACTCTCGTTGCGACGGCGGGGGCGAGACCGGCAGCATCATCGTCGGAGATGAACTTGCGCAGCCCGTCATGGACTACGTTTCTGATCTGCATGGCTGAAGCTAGCCAAGGTTACGAATAGCGTCAAGCGACACTATACGCCTTCCAAACCAAAACTGATGCGTTCCTGAGCGGAGGAATTCGGTGCTGTATCCAGCGCGGGACCTGTGGACGGATCGTCGAGCATATTCATAGTTTTCCAAAGGTATGTTCTTGATGGAATTGACCTCTGCCGCACATCCGATCTGCACGCCAGAGCACGCGTCGTCACTACGCTCGCCGATTCTGGCTTCAAGTATCAGCGTCTATCGCCTTCTATTCCTCGCATCCGATGCGATGGAGGGACTACAGGTGAGACAGCGGATTGAAACTACAGTGCGCCGAACAATTCGGCGGCATGAACTCCGGGAAATGGTCCCGCTGGCTGACACCACCATCTATGACATGGAACAACGCGGCGAATTCCCGCAGCGCTTCTATCTCACGTCTCGCTGCGTGGTTTGGGATCTCGCCGAAGTCGAGGCGTGGCTGGAGGAACGGCGCCGCGCCTCACGCGCCAAGGCTGTGAAACGCGCGCCCATTCCCGACGTCCAGCTTCGCAAGACACGCCCCATCAAACATCCGGTTCGGGCGTGAGCAGATCCATCGTCGGCGGATAGAGAGTCGGCGTGTATTTCCGACCGGCGACCCAGGCGTCCACCAGATTGGACCACTCCTGTATCATGTGCCGACGCTGATGCTCATATTCAGCCTTGTTGTATATGCCCCGCGAAGATCGACCGTCTTCGTGCGCCAGGCACTTCTCGATCCAGTCGCTGTTGAAGCCCAACTCGTTCAGCAGAGTTGAACCGGTTCGCCGGAGATCGTGAACCGTAAAGGGCTCCAGCGGCAAACCCTCCTTTTTGGCCCTTTCCACAACCGCCGTCGTGATCCGGTTGAAAGTCGCCCGCGACATCGGAGCGTCCGCGTCGTAACGCGACGGAAGGACGTATTTCGAGTTACCGGCGCAGGTCTTGAGAGCAATGAAGATGTCGAGCATCTGCTGCGACAGGTAGACGTTGTGCGCCTTCGAGCGCTTCATACGCTCCTTCGGGATCGACCAGACGGCGTTCTCGAAATCAACCTCATCCCAAACCGCATCCTGCAATTCGCTCTTTCGCACCATCGACAGTAGGATCAGCTTTATCCCGAGCCGGATCGTCGGCAGCGTCGCCACATGCTCGATCTGTCCGAGCATGATGCGGATCTCCCCCGGAGACAGAGATCGGTCCTTCGGCACGAAGGTCGCTATCGACGCCGGGCCAACCTCGTCGGCCGGGTTGGCGACCTTTTCGCCGTGCAAGATGGCGAAAGCGAAGACCAGCTTCACGATGTCTCTGACGTGAACCGCCGTTGCCGGCGCCCCACGTTCCTTCACCTTCGCACACAGCCCGCGTAAATCCTCCGGCAGGATTTCCGGAAGCAGCCGGTTGCGAAAGGCCGGAAGGATGTCGCGCTCGAAGATCGATCTGCGCATGGCCCTCGTACTATCGGCCATTCGCGCTTCCTGAAGCCAGCGTTCGCCAAACTCGCCAAAGCACTTCGCCTCCTGGAGGCGGCGTTTCTCACGTTGCTTCTCCTGTGCGGGCGAGCGGCCTTCCGCAATGGCGCGCCGGGCATCGATAACTTTTTCGCGCGCCCGCGCCAGCGAGAGGCCCGCCGGGCCGTAGCGACCCAACGTCAACGTCTCCCGACGTCCGTTCAGCCGGTAGTCTAGGCGGAACACGATCGCACCCGACGGCTGAACCACGACGTACATACCGTCACGGTCCACAAGTTTGTATAATTTCTCTTTTGGTTTCAGTGCTTTGATTGCAGCGTCGGTTAGCATCTCCGCCCTCCAGAATAGCCTATAAATGCCGGAGAGCGTCCATTTATACCGTCAGGTCAAAAACGACCATTCGTGACAGATATTTTCTTTTATATTACAATTAGTTAGATCAGAAAATATACCGTCATAAGCTCTCTTACCTCTGACGGTATATCCGATTTTGAGTTGAGACAAGATGGGCCATACCGTCAGCCATACCGTCAATTCGCAGGCTAGCCCGGCGATAGACGCCGAAAGTCTACTAGACAATTATTTATATATTTCAGTTTGTTACGTCGTATTCTGGCGTAGTTTCGGATACCCTCGGATGGGCAAAAATTATTCCCACTCGATCGTGCCGGGCGGTTTCGAGGTGATGTCGTAGGTCACCCGGTTGATGCCCTTCACCTCGTTGATGATCCGGGTCGCGGTCTCGCCGAGGAAGTCGTGGCTGAACGGGTAGTAGTCGGCGGTCATGCCGTCGACCGAGGTCACGGCGCGCAGCGCGCAGGCGTAATCATAGGTGCGCCCGTCGCCCATCACGCCGACGGTCTTTACCGGCAGCAGCGCGACGAAGGCCTGCCAGATCTCGTCATAAAGGCCGTGGCGGCGGATCTGGTCGATGAAGACGGCGTCGGCCTGGCGCAGGATCGCGAGCTTTTCGCGCGTGACCGCGCCGGGGCAGCGGATGGCGAGGCCGGGGCCGGGGAAGGGGTGGCGGCCGATGAAGGAAGGCGGCAGGCCAAGCTCGCGGCCGAGGGCGCGGACCTCGTCCTTGAACAGTTCGCGCAGCGGTTCGACCAGCTTCAGGCCCATCTTTTCCGGCAGGCCGCCGACGTTGTGGTGGCTCTTGATCGTGACCGAGGGGCCGCCAGAAAAGCTGACCGATTCGATCACGTCGGGGTAAAGCGTGCCCTGGGCGAGGAATTTCGCGCCGCCGACGTCATGGGCGTGTTTCTGGAACACGTCGATGAAGAGGCGGCCGATGGTCTTGCGCTTCAGCTCGGGGTCGCTGACGCCTTCGAGCGCGGTCAGGAACAGATCGGATTCGTCGGCGTGGATGAGCGGGATGTTCCAGGTGTCGCGGAACATCGCGACGACCTCGGCGGCCTCGTTCTGGCGCAACAGCCCGTGGTCGACGAAGACGCAGATCAACTGATCGCCGATCGCCTCGTGGATCAGCACGGCCGCGACCGACGAATCGACGCCGCCCGACAACCCGCAGATCACCTTGCCGTCGCCGACCTGCGCGCGGATCTTGCGGATCGCCTCGTCCTTGTAGGCACCCATCGTCCAGTCGCCGGTGAAACCCGCGAGGCGAACGAAGTTGGCGTAAAGCTGCGCGCCCTTGGGGGTGTGGTGCACCTCGGGGTGGAACTGCACGGCGTAGAAGCGGCGCGCGGGGTCGGCGGTGATCGCGAAGGGGGCGTTGGGCGAGGTGCCATAAACGCGGAAACCCGGTGCGATTTCAGAGACATGGTCGCCGTGGCTCATCCAGACCTGCTCGCGTCCGCCGTCGGTGAACCAGCCGTCCAGCAGGGGCAGGCGGTCGTCGGTGGGTGTCACGAAGGCGCGGCCGAACTCGGCGGTGCCGTGGCCGCGTTCCACCTTGCCGCCCAGCATCTGCATCATCACCTGCTGGCCGTAGCAGATGCCGAGGATCGGCACGCCGAGATCGAACACCGCTTCGGGCGGCCGCGGCGAGCCTGCGTCGATCACCGAGGCCGGGCCGCCGGAGAAGATCACCGCCCTGGGGGCGAAGTCCTTCAGAAAGGTGTCGGTGACCTTCTGATAGGGGTGAATCTCGCAGTAGACATTCAACTCGCGCAGGCGGCGGGCGATCAGCTGCGTCACCTGGCTGCCGAAGTCGATGATGAGAAGGCGGTCATGCTGGGTCATCCGCGCGGGATATTGCGACCGGCGGCGTCGCGCAAGGGGGATGGGGCCGGGCGGGGGCCAGCCCCCGCGCCCCCGGAGTATTTTCACCAGGAAGAAGGATGGGAGGCCGGGAAGCGACAGCGGTTTTGTCGCTTTCCATCGCCAAGCGCCGCAATCCGGTCAGGGGGACGGCGCGAAAGGCGTAAAAGGAGCGCCAGGAAACAGGCGCCCCGTGGGCGCGGCGGGAGAGGTTCTCATGAGCGACGTGGCGACGGCAGGGCGGCGAGTGCGGAGCGGCGGCGGTGCGACGCGCCGGGCCGAGCGGACGGCGGTGCATTTCGAAACCGCGCGGTTCATCGAGCGGCAGATCCCCAACTTCGAGATTCTGAACGAGGAAGCGCTTCAGATCATCGAGTGGAACGCCGAGACCGTGCTGGAGGAGATCGGCGTCAACTTCCTTGAGAATCCCGACGCGTTGGCGCTGTGGCGGGCGGCGGGCGCCGACGTGCGGGGCGAGCGGGTGCATATCCCGCGCGGGCTGGCGCGCAAGCTGTGCGCGACGGCGCCCGCGCGGTTCACGCAATACGCCCGCAACCCCGAACGCAACGTCGAGGTTGGCGGGAAAAACCTTGTGCTGGCACCGGTTTACGGGCCGCCCTTCGTGCGCGATCAGGCCGGGGGACGGCGCTATGCGACGATCGCGGATTTCCAGAACTTCGTGAAGCTGGGCTACATGTCGAAATGGCTACACCATTCCGGCGGCACGGTCTGCGAGCCGACCGACGTGGCGGTGAACAAGCGCCATCTGGACATGCTGCTGGCCCACATGACGCTGAGCGACAAGCCCTACATGGGCTCGGTCACCGAACCCAGCCGGGCCGCGGATTCGATCGAGATGTCGAAGCTGCTGTTCGGGGCGGATTTCGTTGACCAGAATACGGTGATGACCTCGCTGATCAACATCAACAGCCCGCTGACCTTCGATTCGACGATGATGGGCGCGCTGGAAGTTTATGCCAAGGCGGGTCAGGCCGCGATCATCAGCCCCTTCATCGTCGGTGGGGCGATGGCGCCGGTGACGGTGGCGGGCACGCTGACGCAGGTGCTGGCCGAGGTGCTGGCGGGGGTGGCCTATTCGCAACTGGTTCGGGCGGGCGCCCCGGTGATCTTCGGCGCCTTCGTGACCTCGATCGACATGAACTCGGGCGCGCCGACCTTCGGCACGCCGGAAGCTGCGCATATCACCTATGGCGCCGGGCAACTGGCGCGGCGGCTGGGGCTGCCCTACCGCTCGGGCGGGGCGTTCTGCGGCTCGAAACTGCCCGACGCGCAGGCGGCCTACGAGTCGGCCAACAGCCTGAACATGGCGCTGCTGGCCGGGGTGAACTTCATGCTGCACGCCTGCGGCTGGCTGGAGGGTGGGCTGGTCTCGTCCTACGAGAAGTTCGTGATGGATGCCGACCAGTTGGGCACGCTGCACCATCTGGCGCAGGGGGTGCACATGGACCTGAACGGGCAGGCGATGGATGCGATCCGCGAGGTCGGGCCGGGTGGCCACTACCTGGGCTGCGCCCACACCCAGGCGAACTTCAAGAGCGCATTCTGGCGCTCGGACCTCTTTGATTACAAGCCGTTCGAGACCTGGGCCGAGGAAGGCGCGCGCGATACCGAGACGCTGGCGGCGGAACGGGTGAAGAAGATGCTGGGCGATTACCAGCAGCCCGCGCTGGACGAAGGCATCGCCGAGAGCTTGCGCGACTATGTCGCCCGCAAGAAGGCGTCGATGCCCGACGCCTTCGTCTGAGCCCGGTCAGGCCCGATCCGTTTCAGGCCCGATCCGTTTCAGGCGGGGGCGGGCAGCAGCCGCACCTCGGCCATCAGGGCAATGAGCACCTCGACATGGCGGGCGATGTCGTAACCGGCGTCGCCCGCGCGGCGCGTCTGTTCCAGCGCGGCCTCGGCATCGAGCAGCGCGGGCAGCGCGTGGTCCGGAGCGGCCGGCGTTCCGGCGATGCGGCGCAGATCCCGCTCGCGCCGGTAATCCGCCATCCCGAGGCGCGCGGCCTGCACCAGAAGGCGCGGGCGGCGCAGGTTTTTCAGCAGGTCACGGAAATCGGTCATCGGGAATCCTCCGGTTGGTGGCTCCTCTTCTTGACACGTCACAACCTTGCGTTGCGTCTCGCCGTGCAACAGCGCGCGGGCATTTCAATTTTCTTTAGGTTTCTTAAAGAAATATGACCGCCGGGTCGTGTGTTAACAGGTGGGTAACCAAGGCAACTCACGGTTGCATCCGGCCCGGACGGCAACTGACGGACGAGGGAAGGCGGGGCGCGGGGGATGACGGCCAACATCGGGATGACATGCGATCTGCCCCGCTGGGTGCCCGACGCCGTGCGCCTTTACCTCGACCACACGGAGGAGGGGCTGTCGCTGCGGGCGCTGGCCCGGCGCGAGGGCTGCCACGCCTCGACCGTGCTTCGTCAGGTGCGTCGCTACGAGAACCGGCGCGACGATCCGTTGATGGACGAAGCGCTGGCGCATCTGGGCCGCGCCCATGCGGCCCGGACCCGAACCCCGGACAGAAAGGACGCCGACATGACCGCGCCGCTCCGCCGCGAGACTTTCCTGAACGACGAGGCCACCATCGCCCGCGAGGCGCGCCGCATCCTGCGCCGCCTGTCGGAGCCCGGCGCCGTGCTGGCGATCGCGCCCGACATGGACAAGGCCGCCGTGCTGCGCGAAGGCCCCGACGGGCGCACCACCCGCACCGGCGTGCTCGACCGCGCGGTGGCGCAGGCCTTCGCGCTGAAGGACTGGATCACCTGCCGCACCCCCGGCCGGGTCTCCAGCTACACCATCACCGCCGCCGGGCGCGCCGCGCTGAAGCGGATGCTGGATGAGGACAACCGGGCGCGCCAGGGCCTGGCCGAGGCGCCCGCCGCCTTTGGCGACCAGCACCGCGTCTGGGGCGAGCGCGAGGTCCGGGAGCCCGGCGAAGAGCCGCGCCGGCTGCGCTGCAACCTGGCGGAAAGCCCGGTGACCGCCTTGTCGCGGCGGCGCGACAAGGACGGCGAGCCGTTCCTGAGTGGCGATCTGGTCGCGGCGGCGGAACGGCTGCGCGAGGATTTCGAACTGGCGCAGATGGGACCGCGGGTGGCGCAGAACTGGGACCGGTTCCTGACCGCGGGCGACCGCGGCGCCTTCGCGGGCGGCAGCGGCCCGGCCGAGGGGCCGCGCGCGGCGCGCGAACGGGTGGCGGGCGCGCTGCGCGATCTGGGGCCGGGCCTGGGCGACATGGCGCTGCGCTGCTGCTGCTTTCTGGAAGGGCTGGAGGTGGCCGAGCGGCGGATGGGCTGGTCGGCGCGCTCGGGCAAGATCGTGCTGCGCATCGCGCTGATGCGGCTGAAGCGGCATTACGAGGAGAACGGCGGGCTGGCGGCACCGCTGATCGGCTGACCGGGCAGCAGGGAGGGGACTGTCTGCCCCCTCTTGGCCTGCGTCCAATTCACTCCCGAGGATATTTGCGAACGGAAGAGGGGCGCCGGGGTTGCGGCGCCCTTGCATGACAGGGCTGCTCGGCGGGGCGTTGCGCGGCGCGGCCTGCGGGGCTATGTCAACCGAAAGGCCCCAGAGCGGAGCATGATCTTGCGCGACCTCAAAATCCCGTCGGAACGCCATCCCGAAAAGGCGCATCGCGCCGACACCGAGCGCCTGAGGAAGCCGGACTGGATCCGGGTCAAGGCGCCGGTCAGCGCGGGCTACAAGCAGACCCGCGACATCATCCGCGACCAGAAGCTGGTGACGGTCTGCGAGGAGGCGGGCTGCCCCAACGTCGGCGAGTGCTGGAGCCAGGGTCACGCCACCATGATGATCATGGGCGAGATCTGCACCCGCGGCTGCAGCTTTTGCAACGTGGCGACGGGCAAGCCGAGGGCGCTCGATGCCTTCGAGCCGGGGCGGGTGGCCCATGCGGTGGCGCAGCTTGGCCTGAAGCATGTCGTGGTGACCAGCGTCGACCGCGACGATCTGGACGATGGCGGCGCCGAGCATTTCGCGATGACGATCCGCGCCATCCGCCACCGCGCGCCCGACACCACGGTTGAAATCCTGACCCCCGATTTCCTGAAATGCCCGCCCTCGGCGCTGGAGACGGTGGTGGCGGCGCGGCCGGACGTGTTCAACCACAATCTTGAAACCGTGCCGGGACTTTACCCCGAGGTGCGGCCGGGGGCGCGCTATTTCGCCTCGCTCCGGCTGTTGCAGCGGGTCAAGGAACTGGACCCGGCGATGTTCACCAAGTCGGGCATCATGGTCGGCCTCGGCGAAGACCGCCAGGGCGTGGCGCAGGTGATGGATGACATGCGGGCGGCGGATGTCGATTTCCTGACCATCGGGCAGTATCTGCAACCGACGCCGAAGCACCATGTGGTGGACCGCTTCGTGACGCCCGAGGAATTCGCGGCCTATGAAAAGGCGGCCTATGGCAAGGGCTTCCTGATGGTGTCGGCGACGCCGCTGACTCGGTCGTCCTATCACGCGGGCGAGGATTTCGCCCGGCTGCGCGCGGCGCGGCTGGAAAGGCTTGGCCGCGGCTGAGGCCGGGGTCAGAACCGCCAGATCACCCCCACCGAGGAGATCGCGAACGACACCCTGGTCTTCTTGCCGTCGCCATAGTCCTTGTTGCCAAGCCGGACGAAGACCATGTCGAAGCGCAGCGAGGTGCGGTCGTTCAGCGCGTATTCGAGGCCCGATCCGAGTTCGTAGCCGACCCCGGTGCCGCTGCCGTCGGGTGTGTGCAGCCCCGCCGCCGCCAGCCCGGCGGTCAGGAACATCAGGGTCTGCGGGCCCGCGAAGCCGATGCGGCCGTTGGCCAGCGCCAGGCCGTGCACACTGAACCCGCCGCCCTTCAGGCCGGTCGCGAAGCCGCGCGCCTCGACCCCCGCGACGACCCGCGGCCCCAGCGCCCAGTTGACGCCCGACAGCACCGACACGGCGCCGCCGCGCAAATGCGCGGTCACATCGGCACCACCGCCGACGTAGGAGTAGACCCCTTCGCTGGTGTTGGAGGTGGCAACCACCGTGCTGCCGTTAAGGTAGTCTATGGCGACCGTGCCCGCGGGATACTCGTCGGACGAAGGCAGCAGGATCAGGCAGTCGTAGGGGTTCGGGATCGGTGAGCCATCGACATAGATCGAGCTGCGCCCGTCCGTCGCGGCGATCGGGCCCGTGGTGCCATAGCGCAGCGCCTGGACCTGCACGACGTCGGTGCGGTAGAGCCCGTCGAGGCTGTAAAGCGCGCCGCCAAGACCGGTGGTAAGCAATCCATCGTTCGCAACCATGCCCAGCTTCGCGGCGTCGACGTAATAGCCGACGTTGATGTATTTGATCGTGTCGGGCGGCGACGAGGGCAGCGGCAGCATGTCGATCAGGAATGACCCCGGGCCGAAAAGCTTGGTATCGGCCAGCGTGTACTGCGTGCCGCCGATGCTGCATCCGGTCGGCGCACCGCCGCCACCGGCTCCGGGCTGCTTCGCCGATCCGGTGGCGGTCCCGAGGCTCAGGCCGAAGTAGGGGCCGACCCAGCGGGCCGACGGGTCGGCAGGTCCGGCGCTGGCGGAGGGCACGATGCCGACCAGGGAAACCGCCGTGAGCAGAGCGAGCCCGACAGTCCGAGAACCCGACGCACGACGCATTCAGTGACCCTTTCAAAGAGGAAACCACTTCTGTCGTTCACAACTGCGTGATCCTTGTGCGGCGTCTTGTCAATCCTGTCCGGGCAGCACCCCGGCAAGGGCCAGGGTCGCGCGGTCGGGGAACCACATCGCCGTGTTGGGTGTCCGAAGCACCCGGCCAAGGAACGCCGGGGTGACGCCGCGGCCTTGCAGATAAGCGGTGTCGCGCGCCTGTTCGGCGCCAAGGTTCACCAGGCTGACCGGGTCGTTCAGCGCCTCGGCGTGGAACCCCAGCCGCCCGTCGGGCCCGAGGCTGCGGTGGTCGGCGGCGATGAACACCAGCGTGCAGGCCGACAGGCAATCGCCCAGAACCTCGGTCGCCAGCCCGCGCGCGGCGACGCGCTGCGCCAGCGCACGGGCGGCGTAGACCAGCCCGCCCGTGCTGTTCAGCCGGAGCGTGGCAAAGCTGGCGGGCGGCGTCGCGTCGAAGCGGTCGAGCATCGCGTAGTCGATATCGCCCGAAAGGACGGCGGTTTTGCCGGTGACGGGAAGCGGGGCGACCGGCACGCGGGCCACGATGGACGGCGGAACCTGGCGGGTCAGGTGGTCGAGCCAGCCGTTGAGCATCACTGGCAGGCTGAGCGCCACGACCCCCTGGGCGGCGAACACGGCAAGGCGGTCGGCGACGGGGTCGAAGGAACGCCGGATACTGCGCCAGGCGCCGGTGACCTGCCAGACCGCCACCCCGGCGTCGAGCAGGAGAAGCACCAGGAACAGCGGGCTGGGCAACGGGGCGGGCAGCCGGTGCCAGGCTAGGGCCAGCGCGACCCGCCCGCCCACCAGCACGCCGAAGACCGCGATCCAGGGCGGCATCGCGCCCTGCCAGCAGCGCCGCAGAAGGCCGGGGCGGGGCGGGGTGCCTCGGGCCGCCACCGCTCAGGACCGGGGCGGCAGCAGTGCGAGGTAGGCGATGATCGCCTTGCGGTCAGCCTCGGGCAGTTGGCCGAGGTTGTCGATGATATGCGCCATGTCGCCGCCCGCGGCATCGAAGGCGGGTGTCATGCCGGTGGTCAGGTAGGTCAGGAGATCGTCGGCCGACCAGTCGAGCTTGGCCGGCGTCAGGTTCGGGATATGCCCCTTGCCGGTCGGGTTGGCCGCCCCGGCGAGCCAGCGCGCGGTCTCCATCGCACCAAGGGCGTTGCGCGGGGTGTGGCATTCGCCGCAATGCGCCAGCGCCTCGGCCAGATAGCGGCCGCGCGTCTGTTCGGGCGTCAGCGGCCCTGTGATGACCCAACCGGGGCGCAGGAAAAGCCAGGTCCAGCCCCCGATCAGACGGCGGATGTTGAACGGGAAGTGCAGGTCGTGCGGCTGGTTGGGGCTGGCGACCGCGGGCAGGGTGGCAAGGAAGGCGCGCAGGTCGACGACGTCCTGCAGGCTGGCGTGGCTGTAGGAGGCATAGGGGAAGGCCGGGTAAAGGTGCCGGCCGTCGGGTGACAGCCCCCGGATCATCGCGTTGGCGAGATCGAGCGCCGACCACATGCCGATGCCGTGCTCGGGGTCGGACGAGATGTTGGGCACCGCGAAGGTGCCGAACTGGGTCACCAGTTTCTGGCCGCCACCGAGCCGCAGCCGCGCATCGCCCTCGGCCTGCTTGTCGGCGTGGCAGGACGCGCAGCCGCCCGCCCAGAACACCAGCCGTCCGCGCGCGGCATCGCCGCTCAGCCCGGCCAGCGCGTCGGCGGGCAGCGGCTGCGGCCGAGTGATCCACCAGAAGACCCCGGCGCCGATCAGCGCGAGGGCCGCAAGCAGGACAAGCGCGCGGCGCACCCCGGTCAGTTCAGCGGCGCGCGGTATTCCTTGTGGCAGGCACCGCAGGCCCCGCCGATCTGAGCCATCGCCGCCTTCAGCCCGTCAAGCCCGCCACCGGCCGCCGCCTGCATCGCCAGCGTCGCCTTGTGCATGTCCTCGTATTTGGCAAGAAAGTCATCCATTCCGGTCCAGATCGCGGGCAAGGCGTGGGTCTTGGGGTTGGCGGAATTGTCGGTGCTGGCCGGGAACAGCATCGAGACGTCGATCGCGGTCACCGATTCCAGATCATTAGCGGCGATCGTCGCGGCCTTGGCATCGTAGGGAACCTTGCCCTGCGCCATCTGTCCGAGCTGGCCGACGAAAAAGACCTGCAACCGCATCAGCGATTGGCGCGCGGTAATGGCCGCGTCGCCCGCCGGGTCGGCGAGGGTTGCGGAGGCGAGACCGCCCAGCAGGGCGCCGCACAAAAGAGGACGAATAAACTTCATCGGGCACGCTCCACGGTTGGATGATCTTGCGCCCAAGCTTATGGGCTTTTGCGCAGAATTCCACTGGCGTTTGCGGCCCACACGCGGGCGTGACACCGCGACAGCGGCAGAATGTTCAGAACGTTCGCGGCATCCGCAGCGGGCGATTGACCGACAGCCAGGCGGGCCAGCCCCAGAGATGCTCGATCCCGGCCAGCACGAGGCAAACCGCGACAACGCCCAGAACCAGCGCCACGCGCCCGGCCGAGGGTGGATGGCGCGCCCAGCGGGACATCCGCAGGAACCAGATCATCGGATTCATTGCGGCCTCAGGTAAAGCGCACCTTGCCGATATAGGGCAGGTTGCGGTTGCGCTGCGCATAGTCGATGCCGTAGCCCACCACGAATTCGTCGGGAATCTCGAAGCCGGTCCAGGTCGCCTTGATCGGCACCTCGCGGCGCGACGGCTTGTCGAGCAGCACGCAGGCCTCCATCCGGGCGGGTTCGCGGGTCTGCAACAGCTTGAGCACATGGGTCAGGGTGAAGCCGGTATCGACGATATCCTCGACCACCAGCACGTCGCGGCCACCGATCTCGCCGCGCAGGTCTTTCAGGATCCGCACCTCGCGCGAGCTTTCGGTGGAATTGCCGTAGCTGGAAACCTCCAGGAAATCGACCTCGATCGGCAGGTCGATCTCGCGCACCAGATCGGCGATGAAGATGAACGAGCCGCGCAGCAGGCCGACCACCACCAGCTTGTCGGTGCCCGCGAAATGCGCGCTGATCTCGCGCGCCAGCGCCTCGACCCGGGCGGCGATCGCCTTGGCCGAGATCATCCGATCTATGACATAAGGTCTCTGCACCATGCCTGCCCCTTGATTTCGGCGGGAAAACTATCGAAGTCTGCCGCCCGAGTCATCAAACTTTCATGGCCCTATGCCAAAGCACCACGAAACCCGCCCGCTGCCCTACACGGCGCAGGAAATGTACGATCTGGTGGCCGATGTGGCCGCCTACCCGCAGTTCCTGCCCTGGACCTCGGCGGCGCGCATCCGCTCGCGCATGCCGATCGCGGATGGCGGCGAGGTGATGGAGGCCGACCTCGTGATCTCGTTCAAGGTCTTTCGCGAACGCTTCGGCAGCCGGGTGACGCTCTGGCCCGCGCAGATGAAGATCGACACCGAGTATCTGGACGGCCCGTTCAAGCACATGCGGTCCAACTGGATGTTCCGCGACCGGCCGCAGGGCGGCTGCGAGATCGAGTTCTTCGTTGATTTCGAGTTCCGCAACGCGATCCTGCAAGGCATCATCGGCGTCGTTTTCAACGAGGCGATGCAGCGCGTGGTGAAGGCGTTCGAGCGGCGCGCGGTCGATCTTTACGGTGCGCGCAGGCTTCAGCCCTGAGGCGGCAGCGCGGCCAGCAGCATCCGCAGCGCATGGGCAACACTGAGCGCCCGCACCGTGCCACGCCCCAGCGGGCCGAGGTTGATGGTTTCGGTATGCGTGGGTTGCCCCTTGCGCGCCAGTCCGAAGCAGACCCGCCCCTCGGGCTTGAACTCCGACCCGCCGGGGCCCGCGATGCCGGTGACCGACACCGCCAGCGTCGCCTCGGACCGGTGCAGCGCGCCCTCGGCCATCTCGCGCGCGACCGGTTCGGACACCGCGCCGTGGGCCAGCAGCGTTTCGGCCCGCACCCCCAGCATCGCGCGTTTGGCGGCGTTCGAATAGGTGACGAAGCCGCGGTCGAAGATGTCGGATGATCCCGACACCTCGGTGATGGCGGCCGAGACGAGGCCGCCGGTGCAGCTTTCGGCGGTGGCGATCTTCGCCCCGGCGGCACGCGCGGCGGCCAGCAGTGTCTCGGCCTGGGTCATCGCGCCAGCACCCCGTGATAAAAGCCGGCCGCGACCACCACGACCACCCCCGCCATCGCGCCGGCGTAGAGGTCATCGAGCATCACCCCGGCCGCATCGTGGCGCCGGTCGGCGCGCCCGACGATCCAGGGTTTCCAGATGTCGAACAGCCGGAAGAAGAGGAAGGCGCTCACGTAGCCGGGCCAGGGAAAGTCCCAATTGTCGAGCCCGGCGAACCAGAACCCGGCCGAGGGCGCGCACATCGCGAGCCATTGGCCCGCGACCTCGTCGATGACGATCTCGGACGGATCGGTATCGCCCGGCGCCCGGCTGGCCAGATCGGCCCGCACGACGAAGAAGCCCAGCACGCTGACCAGGATCGTGCAGATCAGCAACAAGGGGAACCCGCCCGCGCCGTGCAGGAAGATGGCGAAGACCACGGCCAGCGCCGAGGCCCAGGTGCCGCTGCCGGGCTGCACGTTGCCGACGCCGAACAGGGTGGCAATCATCCGGTTGATCTGGTTCATGCCGTCACCAGCGTCGCGGTGGCCAGCGCCGCGATCCCTTCCTCGCGCCCGGTGAACCCGAGCCGTTCGGTTGTCGTTGCCTTCACGCTCACGCGGTCCTCCTCGACGCCCATGATGCGGGCGAGTTGCCGTTGCATTTCCACCGCATGTGGCCCGATCTTCGGGCGCTCGCAGATCAGCGTCACGTCGCAGTTCGCCAGCCGGAAGCCGCGCGCCCGCATCAGGTCGGCGGCGTGGGTCAGGAAGATCGCCGAGGCGGCGCCCTTCCACTGCGGATCGCTGGGCGGAAAATGGCGCCCGATATCGCCCGCCGCCAACGCGCCATAGATCGCGTCGGTCAGCGCGTGCATCCCCACGTCGGCGTCGGAATGGCCGATCAGTCCGCGCGGATGAGCGACCTTGACGCCGCAGAGCCAGACGTGATCGCCCGGCCCGAAGGCGTGCACGTCAAACCCATTGCCGGTGCGGATGTCCATGCGGCCCCTCAGAATGTGCTCGGCCCTGACGAAATCGCCGGGGAAGGTGAGCTTCAGGTTCTCGTCATCACCCTCGACGATCGTCACGTCAAGACCGGCGGCGCGGGCAACCTCGACATCGTCGGCGGCACCGCCCGGATGGGCGCGGTGGGCGGCGAGGATCGCCTCAAAGGCGAAGGCTTGCGGCGTCTGCGCGCGGAAAAGGCCGTCGCGCGGCACGGTGCCGCTGACGCGACCGTCTACGCCGCGCCAGAGCGCATCGGTGACCGGCAGCGCGGGTGCCGCCGCATCGGCGGTGTCGAGCGCGGCGAGCAGGCGGTGGATCAGCGCAGGCCCGACCAGCGGACGGGCGCCGTCGTGGATCAGCACGCGGGTGACGCCATGACCAGCCAGCGACTCGAGCGCCGCCTTCACCGAGGCGTCGCGGGTGGCGCCACCCGGCACGGCGGTGATTCGCGCGGTCAGGAGTGGCGCGGCACGGGCCATATCCTCGGGGTGCAGCGCCAGCACGATACGCTCGATACCCGCCACCGCCGCGAAGGCTGCGACCGCATGGGCCAGCACCGGACGGCCCGCCAGCCTCTGCCACTGCTTGGGTTCGGCGCCGCCCGCGCGGGTGCCGCGCCCGGCTGCGACAAGGATCGCGGCGGTTGTCATCTTGCCTCCATCATGCGACGGCATCTGTGTAGGCGATGCCGGAGACGGTGACAACGTGCGGGCGGATCGGGCATTGGCGCCTAAAAATTGGGCAAAGCGTGTTTTCTGATCAGATGGTTCAGGCCGTTCGATTGCCAAAATTGTGATCAACCGCTAGCTGCGAAGACAAGCGTAAGGATTGGGCAGTTGTCGATTAGACTTGCAGGTGAAGCGATCGACCCTCCGGTGCTGCTGGCGCCGATGGCGGGGATCACCGATCTGCCGTTCCGCCGCATCGTTGCGGGCTTCGGCGCCGGGCTGGTGGTCAGCGAGATGGTCGCCAGCCGCGAGGTGGTGGCGGCGCAGCCCGAGGCGCGGGCGCGGGCCGAACTGGGCTTCGGCGAGGCCGCGACCTCGGTGCAACTGGCCGGGCACGAGGCGCACTGGATGGCCGAGGCCGCGCGGCTGGTCGAGGCGCAGGGCGCGCGGGTGATCGACATCAACATGGGCTGCCCGGCGCGGCGGGTGACGACGGGCTATTCCGGCTCGGCGCTGATGCGCGATCTGGACCATGCGCTGACACTGATCGAGGCGGTGGTGGGGGCGGTCACGGTGCCGGTGACGCTGAAGACCCGGCTGGGCTGGGACAGCGACGCGCTGAACGCGGCGGAACTGGCGCGGCGGGCGGAAGCTGCGGGCATCGCGATGATCACCATCCACGGCCGCACGCGCTGCCAGTTCTACACCGGCCGGGCCGACTGGGCCGCGATCCGCCGGGTGAAAGAGGCGGTGACGATCCCGGTCATTGCCAACGGCGACATCACCGATGCGGCCAGCGCGCGCGAGGCGCTGCGGCTGTCGGGCGCCGATGGCGTGATGGTCGGGCGCGGCATTCAGGGGCGGCCCTGGGCGCTGGCCGGGATCGCCGCCGCACTATACGGGCGCCCGGCGCCGCTGGTGCCGGTGGGCGCCGCGCTGGCCGATCTGGTCGAGGATCATCACGGCGCGGTGCTGTCGTTCTACGGTGCCGACCTCGGGCTGAAGGTCGCGCGCAAGCATCTGGGCTGGTATTGCGAGGCGGCGGGGGTGGCGCCGGGCCTGCGCCACGCGCTGGTGACCGCCGCCACAGCGCAGGCGGCGCGGACGCTGATCCGCACCGCTTTCGGCGAAACCGAACAGGTGGCGGCATGAAGTCCGACATCCCGGCCCCCGGCATCGTCTGGGCCGCGCTGCCCATTCCGGCCTTGCTAATCGGTGCCGACAACCGCATCAGCCATGCCAACCCGGCCGCCGAAACCTTCCTGAACGTCTCGGCCAAGGCGCTGCGCGGCACTTCGGCCTGCGATCGTCTGGCGATCGACGCGCCGCTGGAGGAAGCCTTCGGCCGGGTGCGGGCGAACCAGTCGGCGCTGTTCGTCAACGATGTGGATGTCGGCGCGGGCGAGCGTCAGTCGGTGCAATGCACGATCCAGATCGCGCCGCTGAACGACATTCCCGATGTGCTCTTGCTGCTGATCTCGCCGCGCGACATCGCCGACCGGCTGGGCCGGACCAAGACGATGCAATCGGCGGCGAAATCGGCGATCGGCATGGCCGAGATGCTGGCGCACGAGATCAAGAACCCGCTGGCGGGCATTTCCGGGGCGGCGCAGCTCTTGTCGATGGGGCTGAGCGCGGAAGACCGCGAGCTGACCGACCTGATCGTCGAGGAAACCCGGCGGATCGTGAAACTGCTGGAGCAGGTGGAGCAGTTCGGCAACCTGCGGCCGCCGGAACGGCGCGCGGTGAACATCCACGACGTGCTCGACCGCTCGCGCAAGTCGGCGCTGGTGGGATTTGCCGCGCGGATGCAGATCATCGAGGATTACGACCCCTCGCTGCCGCCCGCCTGGGCTGATAGCGACATGCTGTTGCAGGTGTTCCTCAACCTCTTGAAGAACGCGGCCGAGGCGGCGGGGCCGAAGGGTGGCACGATCCGGCTGCACACCTTCTATGACCAGTCGCTGCGCCTGCGGCGCAAGGATGGCGCGCGCGCGCCGCTGCCGTTGCAGATCGAGGTCATCGACGACGGTCCCGGCCTGCCACCGGCGATCGCCGCCGACATCTTCGAGCCCTTCGTGTCGGGGCGCGAGAACGGCACCGGCCTCGGCCTTGCGCTGGTGTCGAAGATCATCACCGACCATGACGGCTGGATCGCCGTCGATTCGGTGCCCGGGCGAACCGTGTTCCGCGTGTCGCTGCCGGTGGTTCCCAAGAACATGGAGAGCGAGTGATGGACGGAACGGTTCTGGTGGCGGATGACGACCGGACGATCCGCACGGTCCTGACGCAGGCCCTGACGCGGGCGGGCTGCAAGGTTCATGCGACGTCGAGCCTGATGACGCTGATGCGCTGGATCGAAGAGGGCAAGGGCGACCTTGTGATCTCGGACGTGATCATGCCCGACGGCAACGGGCTGGAGGCGCTGCCGCGAATCGCCAAGGAACGGCCCGGCCTGCCGGTGATCGTGATCTCGGCGCAGAACACCATCATGACGGCGATCCAGGCCGCCGAGGCCGAGGCCTATGACTATCTGCCCAAGCCCTTCGATCTGCCCGACCTGATGAAACGCGCCGCCCGCGCGCTGGAAACCAAGCGCCGCGTCGTGCCGCGCAAGCCCGAGACCCGGGCCGAGGGCGATGACCTGCCGCTGGTCGGGCGCACCGCGCAGATGCAGGCGCTGTACCGCCTTGTCGCGCGGGTGATGAACACCGACCTGCCGGTGCTGATCACCGGCGAATCGGGCACCGGAAAATCGCTGATCGCGCGGGCGATCCACGACTTTTCCGACCGCCGCAACCAGCCCTTCGTGGTGGTTTCGGGGGCCGACCTGGTGGGGAGCGACGGGCCTTCATCATTGCTGGCGCGCGCACGCTCGGGGTCATTGGTGTTCGACGAGGTGTCGGACTACGACGACGAACAGCAGGCCCGCGTGGTGCGGATGCTGGATGCGCTGGGTGAGATGGCACCGCGGGTGATGGCGACCAGCCAGGCCGACCTGGCGGGCCAGATCGAGGCGGGCAAGTTCCGCCGCGACCTCTTTTACCGGCTGGGCGGGGTGACCATCGCGGTGCCCAGCTTGCGCGAACGGGTGGACGACATTCCGCTGCTGGCCGAGCATTTCCTGACCCGGGGCGACCGCGAAGTGGGCACCCGGCGGCGGTTCGCGCCCGATGCGCTGGACCTGGTGCGGGCCTATAGCTGGCCCGGCAACGTGCGGCAGTTGGAAAACACCGTGCGGCGGCTGTTGGTGACCTCGTCCGAGGAAGAGATCACCCGGACTGAGGTGGAGGCCGTGCTCGGCAGCCAGCCCGCGATGGAACCGCTGCGCGGCGGCGGCGAGGGGGAAAAGCTGTCGGCCTCGGTCGCGCGCCACCTGAAGCGGTATTTCGACCTGCATGGCGGTGCCCTGCCGCCGCCCGGCGTCTATCAGCGCATCCTGCGCGAGGTCGAAACGCCGCTGATCGAGATCGCGCTGGATGCCACGGCGGGCAATCAGGCGAAGTGTGCCGACCTGCTGGGAATCAACCGCAATACGTTGCGCAAGAAGATTACTGATCTGGATATTCGCGTGACACGGCGACGGAAATTGATGTAAAAGCGCAACAGAGGCGTGGCCGATCGGCGCCAGTCGATGCAGCGCACCCGGTTTGAGGCGGTGGGGGGAAGAGCCCCGAAGGTCAAGGAATCTCGCGTGCAGCGGGCGGCGCGCAATCTGACGCTTCGGCGGCTCAACTGGCTGCGCAAGCAGCGCCGTGTGCAAACGGCGGCAACTCTTGCGCTGGTGACGCTGGGCCCGGCGCTGACGCTGGCGACCTATCTGGTCTTCGGCCCGTTCAATCAGGGCGCCTCGTCGCCGATGCTGCGCGTCGTGCTGCTGGCCGACCTGGTCTACATCCTGGCGGTTGCGGCGCTGGTGCTGATCCGGATCGCGCGCATGATCTCGGAACGGCGGTCACAATCGGCGGGCTCGCGGCTGCACATGCGGCTGACCGGCGTCTTTGTCCTGATCGCGCTGATTCCGACCATTCTTGTTGCCACCTTCGCGGTGCTGACGGTCAACGTCGGGCTGGAGGGGTGGTTTTCCAATCGGGTGCAGCAGGTGGTGGCGAGTTCGCTGGCCGCCGCGCAGGCTTACGAGGGCGAACACCGTCATGACCTGACGGTGGATTCCGATGCGCTGGCAAAGTTCCTCGACGACGCGCGAGTCATCAATTTCTACGTCGACGACGGCGACCTGCGCCAACTGCTGACCGAGGGGCAGGCCAAGATTCAGCGCGGTCTGCGTGGCGCCTATATCATCGACGGTGCCGGCCAGATCCGGGCGCGGGGCGAGCGATCGTATCTGTTCAACTACGATGCCCCCTCGGCGCAGAACCTCGCCGACGCGGCGGCCGGCAAGACGGTGCTGATCGACGACTGGAACAACAACGAACTGCGCGCCCTGACCGTGCTGCCGGCCTATGCCGACCGCTACCTATATGTCAGCCGCGTCGTTGACGGCAACATCCTGAAACTGCTCGATGAAACCCAACAGACCGTGCACCTTTACCAGCAGCTTGAAACCAACCGCGGGTCGCTGCTGTTCGAGTTCGGGCTGTTGTACCTTGGCTTTGCGCTGATCCTGATCCTGGCGGCGATCTGGCTGGGCCTGTGGTTCGCCGAGCGGCTGGCGCGCCCGGTCGGGCGTCTGGCCGGGGCGGCGCAGCGCGTCGGCGCGGGGGATCTGGACGTGCAGGTGATCGAGGAGGAGGGCGACGACGAGATCGCCATGCTGGGGCGCATCTTCAACCAGATGACGCGGCAGTTAAAAGGTCAGCGCGAGGCGTTGATGGAAAGCCACGGCCAGACCGAGTTGCAGCGGCGGCAGTTCGACTCGGTGCTGTCCTCGGTGACGGCCGGGGTGATGGGGCTGGACGCGGAAGGCCGGATCGACTTCATCAACCGCGCGGCGCAGCGCCTGCTGGGGCTGGCGGAGGGGCGCGCCAACGGCCGCGACCTGGCGCGGGCGGCGCCCGAATTGCAGCACCTGTTCGAGCGGTTGCGCGATGGCACCGGCGGCGTGGTGCAGGAGGAAATCAAGATCAGCCGCAAGGGGCGGCTGGAAAGCCTGCTGGTGCGGATGGCGATCCGACGCAGCGAATCGGGCAGCCTCGAAGGCTATGTGGTGGCCTTCGACGACGTGACCGAACTGGTCAGCGCGCAGCGCATGGCGGCCTGGGGCGACGTCGCCCGCCGCATCGCGCACGAGATCAAGAACCCGCTGACGCCGATTCAGCTTTCGGCCGAGCGCATCAAGCGCAAGTTCCGCCCGCTGGTCGGCGATCAGGTCGAGGCGTTGGACCAATACACCGACGTGATCGTGCGCCAGACCAACGACCTGCGCCGGATCGTCGACGAGTTCTCGAAATTCGCCCGGATGCCGGAACCCGAGCGCGCCGAGCACGACCTGACCCGCCTGGTGCGCGATGCGGTCGTGTTGCAGGAAAGCGCGCTGCATGGCGCGCGTCTGGTGGCCGACCTGCCGGACCTGCCGATGATGATGGACATCGATGCCACGCTGTTGTCGCAGGCGCTTACGAACCTCATCAAGAACGCCGGTGAAGCGATTGAAAGCCTTGTTGAAAAAGGCGCCCCCGCGGACTACGCCCCAGAGGTGCGGGTGAGCCTGGGGACAGACGAGTCGGCGGTGGTGATCCGGATCGCGGACAATGGCATCGGCCTGCCGGAAGACCGGGCCCGGCTCTTTGAGCCCTATGTGACGACGCGGGCCAAGGGCACCGGGCTGGGCCTGCCGATCGTCAAGAAGATCGTCGAGGATCAGGGCGGCACGCTCGCCCTGCTCGACGCGCCGCCGTTTGGCGCGGACGGGCGGGTGGGTGCGATGGCCGAGATCAGGTTGCCCCTGCCTGCGCGACAGACGCGGGGCGCACGCGAACGCAACAAGACCCCGGCGCCAGGGGACACGGAACCGGCGACGACGGAACAAGAGGGACGGTAGCATGGGCGGCATTCTCATTGTCGACGACGAACGCGATATCCGCGAACTGATCTCGGACATCCTGCGCGACGAGGGCTACGCAACGCGGCTCGCCGGCAACTCGGACGAGTGCATGGCGGCGATCAATGCCGATGCCCCGGCCCTGATGATCCTCGACATCTGGCTCAAGGACAGCCGGATGGACGGCATCGACATCCTCAAGGCGGTGAAGCGCGACAACCCCGACGTGCCGGTGGTGATCATCTCGGGGCATGGCAACATCGAGATCGCCGTCGCCGCGATCAAGCAGGGGGCCTATGACTTCATCGAGAAACCCTTCAACATCGACCAGTTGATGGTGGTGGTCAGCCGCGCGATGGAAACCTCGCGGCTGCGGCGCGAGAACGCCGACCTGCGCCGCCGCGACGTGACGACGGCCGAGTTGATCGGCTCGGGGTCGGCCTTCAAGGTTCTGAAATCACAGATGGAAAAGGTCACGAAGTCGAACGGGCGGGTGATGCTCTGGGGGCCGTCCGGGTCGGGCAAGGAGGTCGCCGCCCGCTTCATCCATGCGCAGTCGACGCGCGCGGCGGGGCCCTTTGTCACCGTCACCTCGGCCTCGATCCGTCCCGACCGGATGGAAGAGGTGCTCTTTGGCCGCGAAACGCCCGAGCGCGGGATCGAACCGGGGCTGCTGGAACAGGCGCATGGCGGGGTGATCTACTTCGACGAGGTGGCCGACATGCCGCTGGGCACGCAGTCAAAGATCCTGCGCGTGCTGGTGGAACAGCAGTTCACCCGCGTCGGCGGCACCGACAAGGTGCGGGTCGACATCCGCGTGATCTCCTCCACCACCCACGATCTGAAGGCCGAGATTGCGGCGGGGCGGTTCCGCCAGGAACTGTTCGACCGCCTCAACGTGGTGCCGATCGCCGTGCCCGCGCTCGACGAGCGGCGCGAGGATATTCCCGAACTCGCCCGCCACTTCATCGAGACATTCAACCGCACGCAGGGGTTGCCGCTGCGCGCGCTCAGCGAAGAGGCCACCGCGCTGTTGCAGACGATGCCCTGGCCCGGCAACGTGCGCCAATTGCGCAACGTGGTGGAACGGGTGCTGATCCTGGGCGAGGGGACCGGCCCGATCGAGGCGCGCGAACTGCCGGGCCGCGAGGGTGGTGGCGCCGACAGCGACGGCCGGATCGTGCTGTCGGGCGGGCTGGCCACGCTGCCGCTGCGCGAGGCGCGCGAGTTGTTCGAGCGCGAATACCTGCTGACCCAGATCAACCGCTTCGGCGGCAACATCAGCCGCACGGCCAGTTTCGTCGGCATGGAACGCTCGGCGCTGCACCGCAAGCTGAAGTCGCTGGGCGTGGTGACGACGGCGAAGGCGGGCAACCGGGTCGCGCATCTCGACGAGGACGAGGAAGACGCGGAGTGACCCTTGGGCAATAGGTCCGTAACGGACTGATTTTGGGGCTGGAATCTCGTGAACTCCCGCATCATACTGTCGCAGGGGAGGCTTGGAGCCTTCGCATCAGGACGTGCCGTGCAAGGCACGCGACAAGAAAAAAGGCAAAAAAGACCATGGCCGCCGACAAACAGAATTTGCAGGACGCTTTTCTCAACCACGTTCGCAAGACCAAGATTCCGGTCACCATCTTCCTGATCAACGGGGTGAAGCTGCAGGGCGTCATCACCTGGTTCGACAATTTCTGCGTCCTGCTGCGCCGCGACGGGCAATCGCAACTGGTCTACAAGCACGCGATCTCGACCATCATGCCGGGCCAGCCGATCAGTCTTTATGACGGCGAGGACTGATCCCCGTCATGGCTGAGGGCGACGTCCTGCGCGCCTATGTCCTGCATCCGGACCTGAAGTCCGACCGCAGTCGCCGCACCCCCGAACACGGCCTGGCCGAGGCGGTGGCGCTGGCCCATGCGATGCCCGATCTCGATATCGCCGGGGCCGAGGTGGTGCGCGTGTCCCGCATTTCACCCGCAACGCTGTTCGGCTCGGGCAAGGTCGCCGAGCTGAAAGAACGGTTCGCGGCGCTGGAGGTCGGTCTGGTGCTGGTCGATGGCCCGGTCAGCCCGGTGCAGCAGCGCAATCTGGAAAAGCAGTGGGGGCTGAAGCTGCTCGACCGGACCGGGCTGATCCTCGAGATCTTCGCCGACCGCGCCCGCACCCGCGAGGGCGTGATGCAGGTGGACCTTGCCGCGCTATCCTACCAGCGCACCCGGCTGGTGCGGGCCTGGACCCACCTCGAACGCCAGCGCGGCGGCTTCGGCTTTGTCGGCGGCCCCGGCGAGACGCAGATCGAGGCCGACCGCCGTGCCATCGACGAGCAGGTGCTCAAGCTCAAGCGCCAGCTCGACCGCGTGGTGACGACGCGAGAGCTGCACCGCGCAGCGCGGCGCAAGGTGCCGTTCCCGGTGGTCGCGCTGGTCGGCTACACCAACGCCGGGAAATCGACGCTGTTCAACCGCATGACCGGCGCCGACGTGCTGGCGAAAGACATGCTCTTTGCCACCCTTGATCCCACGATGCGCGGGGTCGTGCTGCCCTCGGGGCGCAAGGTGATCCTGTCGGATACCGTGGGCTTCATCTCGGACCTGCCGCCACAACTGGTCGCCGCCTTCCGCGCCACGCTGGAAGAGGTGCTGGAGGCCGACCTGATCCTGCACATCCGCGACATCTCGCACCCCGAGACGGCGGAACAGGCGGCGGATGTGGCGGGCATCCTGACCAGCCTCGGCGTACGCCGCGAGGTGCCGCAACTGGAGGTCTGGAACAAGATCGACCTGACCTTCGGCGAGGCGCGCGAGGCGCTGGAAACCCAGGCCCTGCGCAGCGAGACGGTCTTTGCCGCCTCGGCGCTGACTGGCGAGGGGCTACCACGGCTGCTGGATGCCATCTCGGCCCAGTTGGACGAGGAAAAGACCGAACGAACGTTCAATTTACCCTTTTCCGCGGGCCGCCACCGCGCCTGGCTGCACGAGCAGGGGGTGGTGCAGTCCGAAACGCAAGGCGAGGACGGCTACTCCGTCACCGTCCGCTGGACCGCGCGGCAGGAAAAGCGCTACCGCGAGCTCTGAACGCCGCGCGCCCCATTCTTCTTGGCGGAAATACTCTCGGGGGGTGCGGGGGGCAGACAGCCCCCCGGTGCCCGACTCAGCCGCCCGGCGCTGGCGTCAGTTCGGTGATCCCGACCGCCCCAGCCCGCGCCAGCCCCGGATCGAGCGACATCGGGATGTATTCGCCGCGCCGCCACAACTCGCCCAGATCATCGTAGAACCGGCTGAGCGGATGGCCCGACTGGCCGGTGGTGGTGATGAACACCGAACTGTCGGGGTCGGCGAAGTCGTAGACGCCGCGGTAGCCCGCGCCGTGCACGTCAAGATAGGGGTTCGGCCCGCTGCCCTTGGTCTGGCCGCGGTTCAGCGTGTCGTCGCCACCGCTGACCGACTGTCGGATGTTGACGAAATAGCGCAGCAGCGGCGTGTTTCCCAGCACCGGATGATCATGCGTCGCCTCGTGCGCGTCGCCCCAGCGCCAGCTTTCGACGTTCTTGCCATAACGTTGCGACAGCCACAGCAGGGCGTCATCCAGCGCCACCCTGGCCATGTCGTCGCAGGTCTCGACCCGCGTCGATTGCACCACGTTGCACCAGACCCCGGCACCATCGGTATTCCTGAACACACGTTCAATGAACACCGGGTCGAGGTGGTCGAACTCGTCCGCCAGCGGCCCAAGTTCGTCGCGGATGATGCGGTCCTGCAGGAAATGCATCCAGGCGGCGTAGATCAGCGGCTCGGGCATGTGCTCGTTCATCTCGCCGTTCCAGTCGGCCAGCAGCTTGAGTGCCTTCTGCCGCATCGCGTCGGGCGTGCCATCGGGCGCGGCTTCGCCCGCGTACCACAGGTTCTTGGCGATCAGCGGCAACAGCCGCCGCGCGGTCGGGCTGACGGTGTCAAGCTGCGCCTCGGTAAAGCTTTCACGGGTATGCACCTCGCGCGTCTTCATCAGCGCCAGCCAGCGCTGGATGCGTTCGGTATCGCCCCATTCAAAGCTGAAGTTGTCGGGGTAGGGGCGGTCGACGATCTTGTTGTTGGTATTGCCCAGGATGCCGGTCGAGGGGTTCACCCAAGCCGGATTGTCGGCATAGGGCCGCAGCCCCAGCCAGCGGTTTTCCGGCAGCCAGCCCTGATTGGGCATCCGCCCTTGCGTGGTGTTGCGGGCGTCCCGCTTCGGCATCGCGCCGATCACCTGCAGGGCGATGCCCTGCTTGTCGGCCAGCATCAGGTTCTGCGACGGCGCGATGTATAGCTCGCCCGCCTTGATCGCCTCGGCCACCGATTGCGCGTGATCGAGCCGCAGCCCGGCCGTCATCGAGGTGTCGGCGTCGCTCAGCGCCGTCCAGCTTAGCGACATCACATGCCCGGGCGGCGTGATGGCGGCCAGGTTGTAGAGCGTGCCGGGCAGCACCGGGCCGTTGTCGGTCCAGTGCAGCGTCACCGTCACCGGCGCGGCGCCCTTCACGGTAATGATCGACTGCCGGGTGACGAAGGGTTTCCAGCCCGTCGGCGTCTGGTATTCGTTCGGGTTGTCGGGGTTCAGCTTCTCGATGTGCAGGTCCTGATCGTCGAGGTAGGACGTCGTCAGCCCCCAGCCCAGCTTGTCGCTGCGCCCGACCAGCACCAGCGGCATGCCCGGAATGGTGCCGCCGATGATGCCGCCCGATTGCAACTGAAGCCGCGCCAGATACCAGATCGTCGGCGCGGTGAAGCCAAGATGCGGGTCGTTCGCCAGCAAGGATCCGCCCGCCGCCGACCGCGACGGCGCCGCCGCCCAGGCGTTCGAGGCGCCGGCGAAGGCGATATCCTTGACCGGCGACAGCGGATCGGGATCGACATTCAGGCCCGCGTAACTGGGTTGCACAGTCGGAAACAGGCTCGAAAAGCTCGGCAGCGCCGCCACCGGGTCGTTCGGATCGTCGGGCAGGATGTCCGTCAGCCGGTCGGGCGCGACGATCAGCGAGGTCCGCGCCCTGAGCACCTCGGATTCGAGATGCGAGGACAGTTGCAGCGCCATCAACTTGAGAATGCCGATCGAGTCGGCGGGCGTCCAGACCGCAACCTTGGGCGAGAACAGGAAGAATTCGGGCGCGCCGCGACCAAGGGCGTCCTTGTTGACAATGTCGATCCAGGCGTTGACACCGCGCGAATAGGCCTCCAGCGCCGCTTTGGTGGGCGCGTCCTGCGCAACGACCGACTGGGTCGCCAGGCCGTAAAGGTCGAGCCGCCGCATCAACTCGTCGATCTTCTCGGTGCGGGCGCCGAACAGTTCCGACAGGCGTCCCTGCACGGTGCGGCGCATCATCGTCATCTGCCACAACCGGTCCTGCGCCTGCACGAAACCAAGGCCGAAATACACATCCTCATCCGTCTTGCCGAAGATATGCGGCACGTCGGCGTTGTTGCGCACGATCTCGACCGGGGCGGTGATCCCGGCAATCGTGTAGTGCGCGTTGTAGTCGGGCAGCGAGCGCGACAGGAAGTAATAGGCCAGCACCGCCGTCAGCGCCGCCAGAACCAGAAGCCCGGTGAAGAGGCGCAAAAGCCAGCGGAACAGGGTGACCATCGGGGCGCCTCGGCTTGACGGTTTCGGGGAAGCGGTTAGGTAGGGTCGAGCTTTAGTCGAAACCGGTCGAGGGGGGAAGTGATGGCAAAGGTTGCGTTTCTGGGACTCGGGGTGATGGGCTTCCCGATGGCGGGGCATCTGGTGAAGGCCGGGCATCAGGTCACGGTCTGCAACCGCACGGCGGCGAAGGCCGCGGCCTGGGTCGCCCGGTATGGCGGTCAGGCGGCGGAGACCCCGGCCAAAGCCGCGACGGGTGCCGACTTCGTGCTGGCCTGTGTCGGCAACGATGACGACCTGCGGGCGGTCTGCCTGGGCGCGGAGGGTGCTTTCGCCGGAATGGCGGCGGGCGCCGTCTTTGCCGATCACACCACGGTTTCCGCCAAGGTCACGCGCGAGCTTGCGGCGGCGGCGGCGGCGCTGGGGATCGGCTTTGTCGATGCGCCGGTCTCGGGCGGGCAGGCGGGCGCCGAAAATGGCGCGCTGTCGGTGATGTGCGGCGGCACGCAGGCGGAGTATGACCGCGCCGAGCCGGTGATCGCCGCCTACGCCCGCATCTGCCGCCGCATCGGTGACTGCGGCGCCGGGCAGATCGCAAAGATGATGAACCAGATCTGCATCGCGGGCACCGTGCAGGGCCTCGCCGAGGCGCTGCGCTTTGGCGAAAAGGCCGGGCTGGACGGCGAGGCGGTGGTCGAGGTCATCAGCCAGGGCGCCGCCGGATCCTGGCAGATGGCGAACCGCCACAAGACCATGCTGGCGGGCAAGTTCGACTATGGCTTCGCGGTGGACTGGATGCGCAAGGATCTGGGCATCTGCCTTGATACCGCCGACGAGATCGGCGCACCGCTGCCGCTGACGGCGCTGGTCGATCAGTTCTACAAGGACGTGCAGGCGATCGGCGGCGCGCGCTGGGACACCTCGTCACTGATCGAGCGGCTGCGGCGGCTGAGCTGAGCCAGCAAGGCGCGCGGCGGAACCCGCGCGCCACATCGCGCGATCAGGGCAGGATGCGCGTGTATTTGGTGCCGCCAAGCGTCGCCCCGGCGATCAGGCCCGCCTGACCGAAGACGATCGCCACCACCGGCGCCATCTCGGTCGTGGTGTCGATGCCCATGCTGCCGCCCTTGTTCGACAGCGCATAGCGCATGTCGGCGCCGGCGGTCCAACCGTCGGAGCGGCGGAAATCCTCCAGCGCGGGCTGGGTCATGAAGTAGAGCACATGGGCATACTGCTGTGCCCCGATCTGAAAGCCGAAAGTCGCCTTGGCGGCCGAGTAGTAATCGACCGTCACGTCGTTGATGCGCAGCGCGCCGCGCCCGTAGGCGCCGCCGATGCCAAAGCCTGCCTCGGTGATCAGCGGCATGTAGAGGATACCGACCGACTTGCGCTTCAACTCGTCGGTGCCGGGGAAGCTGTGTTGCAGATACTGGATCGTTGCATCCACGCGGGCGTCGATCGTGGCACCGCCCCGGTTGCCGACTCCGTTGCCGCAGGCGGCAAGGGCCGCCGTGGAACCGATCCCGATCAGGACGCCGCGTCGGGTCACACCGTTCATGTTTGTCATCTGCTCCTGCCTGTCGTGTTGCGGGCCGCGCCCGATGTGGGGCCGTTTCCCGGCCGTTGCACCAAGGATAGTGGTTTTTCGGCACGCTGTCACGCCTTGCCCGTGACCTTCGGGCGGAGCCTTGCCGACGCTCAGAGCCCGGCGGCCAGCAGACGGGCGGCCTCGGGCGCGAAATAGGTCAGGATGCCGTCGCAGCCCGCGCGCTTGAAGGCCAGCAGGCTTTCCATCATCGCCTTCTCGCCGTCGATCCAGCCATTCAGCGCGGCGCCCCGGATCATCGCATACTCGCCCGAGACCTGATAGGCATAGGTCGGCACCCCGAACGTGTCCTTTACCCGCCGACAGATGTCGAGGTAGGGCATTCCCGGCTTCACCATCACCATGTCGGCGCCCTCGCGCAGATCGCGCTCGATCAGCCGCAGCGCCTCGTCGGAATTGCCGGGATTCATCTGGTAGGTCTTCTTGTCGCCCTTCAGCGCGCCACTGGCCCCGACCGCATCGCGGAACGGCCCGTAGAAGGCGCTGGCGTATTTCGCGGCGTAGGAGAGGATCGTCACATTCGTGTGACCTGCCGCCTCCAGCGCCGCCCGGATCGCCCCGATGCGGCCATCCATCATGTCCGACGGGCCAAGAATGTCGGCGCCCGACTCGGCCTGGGCCAGCGCCATCTTCACCAGCGCCGCGACCGACTCGTCGTTCAGGATCACGCCGTCGCGCACCAGCCCGTCATGCCCGTCGGCGTTGTAGGGGTCGAGTGCCACATCGGTCATCACGGCGATCTCGGGCACCGCCTGCTTGATAGCGCGAATCGCGCGGTTGGCGAGATTGGCGGGGTTCCAGGCTTCCTCGCAGGTCTCGGTCTTCAGGGCCGGATCGGTGTAGGGAAACAGGCAGATCGCCGGAATGCCAAGCCCCGCCGCCCGTTCCGCCGCCGCCACGACCCGGTCGATCGACAGCCGCGAGACGCCGGGCATCGAGCCGATCGGCTCTTCGACATTCACGCCATCGCGGATGAACACCGGCCAGATCAGGTCTTTCACCGACAGCCGGTTTTCCTGCGTCAGATCGCGCAGCGCGGCGCTGGCGCGGGTGCGCCGGAACCGTGTGGTGGGAAAGGCGGCTTGCGTGGGGCGCATCGGCGGCTTCCGTGCTGGAACATCTCGTCTTGCGTGGCACGGATTTCGGCGTATCTCAAGGCTAGGATTCAGGTCCGGGCGCCGCTAGGGTTGCCAAAAACCAAGGCGGAAGGCTGGGGCAGGTGCATTTCTACAATACGGTGCTTGAACTCATCGACCTCAGGTCGTTTTCCAATCTCTGGTTCTGGATCGCGCTGGCGGTCGTGTGGTCCTCGACCAGCCATTGGGTTCTCGGCGTCCCCTATGACATGCTGCTGCGGGCCCGGCGCCACGGCGGGCAGGCGATGACCGACCTGGAGGATATCGCCCGCATCAACGCCGCCCGGATGCTGTTCATCGCGCGCACCTCGGGGCTCTGGCTGCTGGGGTTCCTGTTCTTCCTGCTGACCGTCCTCGCGGTGATGGGGTTCTTTTACAAGATCGAGTTCGCGCAGGCGGTGTTTCTGCTGGCGATGCCGCTCAGCCTCGTCGGGGTGCAGAGCATCCTGACCGCCCGCCGGATCGAAAACGGCGAGGGCAAGGGCGAGGCGCTGGAGCGGCGGCTGCACCGCCATCGGCTGATCACTCAACTGATCGGCATGGTCGCGATCTTCGTGACCGCGATGTGGGGCATGTATCAGAACATCGCGCTCAGCCTGCTCGGCCATTGACATCGCGGCCGGTGCGGATAGGTCAGCGCGATGACGAACGGCACCCGGATCGTGATGGGCGGCGCGCCCGAGGGCTTTGATGCCCGCCTGCTGGCCCGCGAGATGGAGCGGACCGGCCGCGCCGTCGTGCATGTCGCGCGCGACGACAAGCGGCTGGAGGCGATGCGCCAGGCGCTGGCCTTCTTCGCGCCGCAGGCCGTTGTGCTGACCCTGCCCGCCTGGGATTGCCTGCCCTACGACCGCGTTTCCCCCAACCCCGACGTGTCGGCGGCGCGGATGGCGACGCTGGCGGCGCTGGCGCAGGGCGTGGCCGGGCCCTTCATTCTGCTGACCACGCTGAACGGCGCGACCCAGCGGCTACCGGCGCAGGCGGTGCTGAAGGGGGCGGCGTTCACGGCGCGCGTCGGCGGACGGATCGACGAGCCCGCGTTGCGCGGGTTTCTGGTGCGGATGGGGTTTTCGCAGACCTCGACCGTGTCGGAACCGGGCGATTACGCGGTGCGCGGCGGCATCATCGACATCTATCCGCCGGGCGACCTTGGCCCGGTGCGGCTTGACCTCTTTGGTGACGTGCTGGATGGCGCGCGGCGGTTCGACCCGGTCAGCCAGCGCACCACCGAAAAGCTGACCACTGTCGAGTTCGCGCCGGTGTCCGAGGTCATCCTCGACGAGGCGGCGATCACCCGGTTCCGGCAGAACTACCGCATCGAGTTCGGCACGGCGGGCACCGATGATCCGCTCTATGAAGCCGTCAGCGCCGGCCGCAAGCATCAGGGCATGGAGCATTGGCTGCCGTTCTTCCATGACCGGCTGGAAACCCTGTTCGACTACCTGCCCGATGCCTCGGTGATGCTGGACGATCAGGTCACGCCGCAGCGCCTGAGCCGCTGGGACGGCATCGCCGACCAGTATGAGGCGCGGCGCGAGGCGCTGACCGCCAAGGGGCGGATGGACACGGTCTACAAACCCTGCCCGCCGCACGCGCTGTATCTGGACGATGCGGGCTGGGAACAGGCGGTGGCGGGGCACCGCGTGGTGCAACTGAACCCGCTGCCGCAGTCGGTCGGCCTGAACGCGGTGGATGCGGGCGGTCGCATCGGGCGCAATTTCTCGCCCGAGCGTCAATTGGAAAACGTCAGCCTTTTCGGTGCCTTGTCGGACCATCTTCGGGCAAAGCGTCAAGACGGCCAAGTCGTCATTGCCAGCTATTCCGAAGGCGCGCGCGAGCGTCTGAAGGGGCTGATGGAGGATCAGGGCGTCAAGGGCGCCACCGAGATCCGCGACATCCGCGAGGTGCCGGCGGGCAAGGGCGGGCTGTTCCTGGCGATCTGGCCGCTGGATCACGGCTTCGAAGGCCCCGGCCTGACGGTGGTGTCGGAACAGGACGTGCTGGGTGACCGGCTTGTCCGCTCGACGAAAAAACGCCGGAAAGCCGAGAACTTCCTGACCGAGGCGCAATCGCTGTCACCGGGCGATCTGGTGGTGCACGTCGAGCACGGGGTGGGCCGCTACACCGGGCTGGAGACGATCACCGCGCTGGGGGCCCCGCACGAATGCATCGCGCTGGAATACGCCGAGGGCGCGCGGCTTTACCTGCCGGTCGAGAACATCGAACTGCTCAGCCGTTATGGCCACGAGGAGGGGCTGCTCGATCGCCTTGGCGGCGGCGCCTGGCAGGCCAAGAAGGCCAAGCTCAAGGACCGCATCCGCGAGATCGCTGACCGGTTGATCCGCATCGCCGCCGAACGCCAGTTGCGCCACGCCCCGATCCTGGAGGCGCCGCATTCGATCTGGGAAGCCTTCGCCGCACGCTTTCCCTATCAGGAGACCGACGACCAGCTTGCCGCCATCGAGGACGTGATCCGCGACCTGGAGGCGGGCATCCCGATGGACCGGCTGGTGGTCGGCGACGTCGGCTTCGGCAAGACCGAGGTCGCGATGCGCGCGGCCTTTGTCGCCGCCATGTCGGGCGTGCAGGTGGCGGTGATCGCGCCCACGACGCTGCTGGCCCGCCAGCACTACAAAAGCTTTGCCGAACGCTTTCGGGGCTTTCCGATCACGGTGCGGCCGCTGTCGCGCTTTGTCAGCGCCAGGGATGCCAACGCCACCCGGGCCGGGCTGACCGATGGCACGGTCGACATCTGCATCGGCACCCATGCCCTGCTGGCGAAATCGGTGAAGTTCAAGACCCTCGGGCTGATGGTGATCGACGAGGAACAGCACTTCGGCGTGACGCACAAGGAACGGCTGAAGGAAATGCGAACGGACGTTCACGTTCTGACGCTGACCGCGACGCCGATCCCGCGCACGCTGCAACTCAGCCTGACCGGGGTGCGCGATCTGTCGATCATCGCCACCCCGCCGGTGGACCGGCTGGCGATTCGCACCTATGTCAGCGAGTTCGACACCCTGACGCTGCGCGAGGCGCTGCTGCGCGAACACTATCGCGGCGGGCAGTCGTTCTTTGTGGTGCCCCGCATCGCCGACCTGCCCGAGATGCAGGCGTTCCTGGCCGACCACATCCCCGAGGTCAGCGTGGTGGTGGCGCATGGCCAGATGGCGGCGGGCGAGCTCGACGACCGCATGAACGCCTTCTACGACGGCAAGTATGACGTGCTGCTGGCCACCACGATCATCGAAAGCGGCCTCGACATCCCGACCGCCAACACCATGATCGTGCACCGCGCCGACATGTTCGGCCTGTCGCAGCTTTACCAGATTCGCGGCCGGGTCGGGCGATCCAAGACCCGCGCCTATTGCTACCTGACCACCAAGCCGCGCGCGCCGCTGACGCCGCAGGCGGTCAAACGGCTGCGCCTGCTGGGCAGCCTCGACAGCCTCGGCGCGGGCTTCTCGCTGGCGAGCCAGGATCTCGACCTGCGCGGCGCGGGCAACATCCTGGGCGAGGAACAGTCGGGCCACATCACCGAGGTGGGCTACGAACTTTACCAGTCGATGCTGGAAGAGACCATCGCGCGGATCAAGTCGGGCGAGTTGCAGGGGCTTTCCCCCGCCGACGACCAGTGGGCGCCGCAGATCAACCTGGGCGTGCCGGTGCTGATCCCGGAACCCTATGTGCCCGATCTCGACGTGCGCCTTGGCCTGTACCGCCGCCTGTCGCAACTGGCGACCAAGGTCGAGCTGGAGGGCTTCGCCGCCGAGATGATCGACCGCTTCGGGCCGCTGCCGAAAGAGGTCAACACGCTGATGCTGGTGATCCGCATCAAGGCGATGTGCAAACGGGCGGGCATCTCTCGGCTCGATTGCGGGCCGAAGGGCGCCACGGTGCAGTTTCACAACGACAAGTTCGCCAACCCGGCGGGGCTGGTCGAATATCTGCAGGCGCAGGGCGGCAGCGCGCGGATCAAGGACAACAAGATCGTGCTGGCGCAGGCCTTCACCACCGAGGCCGAGCGGATCAAGGGCGCCTTCGGCATCGCCCGCGATCTGGCCGAGAAGGTGGTCAATCCGGGCGCCCCGCCGAAGGCCGCGCCGAAACCCGTGCCGGCGCCACCCAAGTCGGCGCCGAAACCCGCGCCAAAAACCCCCGCCAAACCCTCGTGGGCGAAGTCGCGCCGTTAGGGATAGCGCGGGATCGTCTGCATCAGCCCCCAGCCCACCGCGCAGAGCGTGGCGACCGCGACCATCAGCGGCACCGGCGTGCCGTTGAACGCCAGCCCGATCGGCACCGCCAGCGCGACCGCCAGCACCGTCGCGATGAAGCCGTTGACCGAGGCCGCCATGCCCGCGATGTGGCCCAAGGGCTCCAGCGCCAGCGCGTTCAGGTTGCCCAGAGTCAGCCCGGTCATGAAGAAGACCGAGATCGTCCAGACCAGATAGGCGGGGAAATAGAGCCAGTCGGGCCAGACCCCGGCCGCGCACATTGCCGCCATGACGACCGACAGGACGACCTGCGCGCCCAGCGTGACGGTGATCAGTAGCCGCATCCCCAGCCGCACCACCAGCGTCGCGTTCAGGAAACTGGCGCCCCCCGCCATCAGCGCGATCACCGCGAACCACACCGGAAAGCTTGTCGCGCGGCCAAAGCTGATGTCGAAAATCTGCTGGGTCGAGGACAGCGTGCCGAACAGCGCGCCATAGACCAGCGTCTGCACGGCGATCGAGGTGACCACGACGCGGTGCGACATCACCTCGCGGGCCGCGCGCACGAGGGGCGACAGCCGCAGCGGGCGGCGGCGCGCCTTCGGCAGCGTCTCGGGCTGGCGCAGCACCATCCAGAGCGAGCCGATCAGCGAAAACCCGATCACCGCGCCGAAGATGCCGCGCCAGCCGAAACCCGCGATGATCACCGCGCCGACCGAGGGCGCGACGGCGGGCACCAGCGTGAAGATCATCATCGCGAAGGATACGATGCGCGCCATCTGCCGCCCGGAATGCAGATCGCGCACCATCGCCAGCGTCACGATGCGCGGGCCCGCGGCGCCCAACCCCTGCAGCACGCGGGCGGCCAGCAGAAGCTCCAGCGATTGCGCCATCGAGGCCAGCGCGGCGCCCAGGATGTAGATCGCGACCCCGCCGACGATCGTCGGCTTGCGTCCGAAGGTATCGGAAATCGGCCCCACAAACAGCGTGCCGACCCCCATGCCCAGCACGAAGGAGGTCACGATCAGCTGCGCCGCGTTCACGTCGTCGGGTGTCAGCTCACGCGCGATGCGGGGCAGGGCGGGCAGCATCCCGTCGATGGAAAACGCGACAATGGCGAACAGCGTCGCCATCATCGCGATGAATTCGGTCCGGGGCATCGGTTTCGTCGGCATCGTGCATGTCCGAGATGGGATCACGCAGGCCGATCAGGCGAACTGCCGTGTCACTGGTCTTCGTTGGATTGGCGCGACACATAGAGGCCGATCTGCTGCACGGCCAGAGCGAAAACACCAAGGCCGACAAAGATCAGGATGGTGGCGCCGATCTTGCCAAGGTCGGTCCGCGGCGTCAGATCGCCGTAGCCCACGGTGGAAAGCGTCACCACGGTAAAGTAGTAGGCGTCGATCCAGGCCCAGCCCTCGACGTAGTGGAAGAAGGTCGTCGCGACTGTCACCACGGTGAACACGAGCCCGACGACGGTGCTGATGATGAACCGCATCGCCGCCTATCCCGGCTGGTCCGCGCCGTATCGCGGCGATCCGACGGGTCTGCGGGCGAACCGGCGCGGCGGCACCATCGTCACAGCCCGCGCAGGATCAGGGCGGCGACCGTAAAGGCGATGCCGGTCGACAGAAGCTCCACCCCCAGCAGCAGCCCGAGGATCGAGGTCGCGGCGGCGGGAAAGTTCGCCAGGATCATCGCGCCCAGCAGAACCGACACCAGCCCCGAGACCATCACCCAGCCCCCGCCCCTCAGCGGGCGCAGGCGGAGCGCGAAAACGATCTTGAAGGCCCCGATCAGGATGAACAACACCGCCACCATCACCGTCAGCGACACCAGACCCGCCAGCGGATTGGCCCAGAGCCCGAAGCCGAGAAAGATGAACAGCGCCGCGATCAGCAGCGAGAAGATGAAGGCGCCGGTATCGCGGATGCGGGCGGCGTAAACCGCCTTCATTATGCCCGCCATGATGAAGCAGAGCGCGGCGAGGGAAACGACGGTCAGGCTGGCCGCGAAGGGATGCACGAAGGCGAGCACACCGCCGACAAAGCACAAGAGCCCGAACCCGAGCAGCCAACCCCACCCGTCGGCGAGTGGGGAACGTGAAGAGGCAAAGGGCATGGCGGCGATCCCTCCTGACAACCGAAAGAAGTTAACAGGCGCAAAGGTATATACGGCCCCCTGGTGAAGGATGCCAAGCCAATTGAGTCGTCCAGGATGAAAAACGCGAGCCGTTCACGGCGGCGCGAGCGCGCGTGTCAGCCGCGTGAAGTGTCAGCCGCGTGAAGCCGCGATCTCGGCGATCACCTCGGCCCAGAGCGCGGCCGGTTGCGCGCCGGACAGGGCGTATTGATTGCCGACGATGAAGGTCGGCACCGCGGTCACACCGCGTTCGCGGGCATGGGCGTCGCGGGCGGCGATCGCGTCGCGGTCGGCGTCGCTGGCCAGCAGGCGCGCGATCATTGCCCGGTCCAGCCCCAGTGCCCCGGCGATGTCGGCCAGCACGGTGGGGTCGCCGATGTCGCGCCCCTCGCGCCAGTAGGCGCGAAACAGCGCCGCCACGGCAGGCGTCTGCCGCCCCTCCAGCCCGGCCCAATGGATCAGGCGATGCGCGTCGAGCGTGTTGGGAATGCGGGGAATGCGGTTGAAGTCGATCTCGATCCCGGCGTCGCGCGCCGCCTGCTCGACGCGGTCATGGATCTGCGCCACGCGCTCGCGCCCGCCGAACCTGGCGGCGAGGTAGTCGGCGCGGTCCACGCCGCCCGCGGGCATGTCGGGGTTCAACTGGAACGGGTGCCATTCGATCGCGAAGGGATGATCAGGTGCGGCTTCCAGTGCGCGGTCGAGGTAGGTCTTGCCGATGTAGCACCAAGGGCAGACCGGGTCGGAGAAGATATCAAGCTGGGTCAAGCGTCGCCTCCAAGTCGCGCCGCAGCACGGGGCGCAGCAGTTTTCCATTCGCCCCGCGCGGCAGCGCCGCCACCTGCCGCCAGAGCCTTGGCTGCTTGTAGCGCGCAAGGCGGCCGGCCGCAAATGCCTGCAACTCCGCCTCGGGCACCGGGTCGCCGGTATAGGCCAGCGCGATCACCGTCACCTCGGCCTTCAGGCGCACCTCGACCGCCGCGCAGTCGCGGATCGCCGGGAGGGTCGCCATCGCCGCCTCGACCTCCAGCGGCGAGACGCGGTAGCCGCCCGCGTTCATCATGTCGTCGTCGCGGCCCAGATAGGTGATCGCCCCCCGTGCATCCATCACCACAGTGTCGCCGGTCAGGAACCATTCGCCGCGAAAGCGCGACAGTGTTTCCGCCTCGGCCTCAAGGTAGCCGAGGAACAGGCCGGGATCGCGCGACGACACCGCCAGCGTGCCCGGCGTGCCGCGCGGCACCGGCGTGCCATCGGGGCCCAGCACGGCCAGCCGTCGGCCCGGTTGCGGATAGCCCGTCGCGCCGGGCGGCGCGGGCCGGTCGGGCGACCCCGAGACGAAGGTGGAGCATTCCGACATCCCCAACGCCTCGTGGACCCGCGTTCCCGTCGCGGCCGTCCAGGCCGCCGTGGTGGCATCGGGCAGCCGTTCCCCGGCCGAAAGCCCGTGCCGCAACCGGGGCAGGTCAAGCTTCGCGTGATCTCTCAACATCTGCCGGTAAATGCCGGGTGCAGCGGCGAAAAGCGTGGCATCATAGCGGCGCAGCAACAGCGGCAGGTGGGCCGGATCGACGCCCGCGCCGGGGATCAGTGCGGTCGCGCCACTGGCCCAGGGGTCCAGCAACCCGGTGCCGAGGGTGTAGGTCCAGTTGAACGCCCCCGCGTGCAGGATGCGGTCGGTCGCCGTCAGCCCATACCATCCCGCCCACATCATCCGCCGCGCCCGGATCGCGCGATGGGCATGCAGCACGGCACGCGGGCGGCCGGAACTGCCCGAGGTGAACACGATGTAGGCCGCCCGATCGGGGTCGCTCCGGTCCCAGTCGCAGGGCGCGCGATCCTGCAAGGCCACCAGCGCGGGCAGGGAAAGCACCGGGCAGCCGGGGGCTTCGGGCAGCGCGATGCCGTCGCCCGCTGCGATCAGCGCGGGGCGGATCACCTGCGTGATCGCCTCGACCTCGGGCCGCGTCAGTTGCGCCGAGGTCGGCACCGGCACCAGCCCGGCCGCGATGGCGCCCAGGAACAGCACCGGGAATTCCACCGTGTTACCCAGCCGCATCAGTACGCGGTCGCCCGGCCGCAGCCCCAGCGCCAGCAGGCCCGCGCCGGTGCCGCGCACCGCCGCCGTCAGCCGCGCATGGCTCCAGCTCTCGGCGCCGGTCGGGCGCACCAGAAGCAACGCGGGCCTGTCGGGCGTGGCGGCGCCAGCGGCCAGCACGTCCTCGGCCAGGTTGAACGGCGTGGGGCAGGGCGGCGGCGGCCCGTGGTCAAAGATCGACAGCATGTGCCTTGGCTAGCGGTGCGGCGGCTCTGTTGCAAGCCGGGGGTGTGGTGTCGTAGGACGGGAGACATGACCAAAACCGACCCCACCGCCATCATCCGCATCGCCCGAGAGAACGGGGCCGAGGTCGCGCCGGTGCCGCTCGACCTTGGCCACCGGGTGCGCGAACTCAGGAAGGCGCGCGGCTGGACGCTGGAACAGGCGGCGGCGCAGGCGGGGCTGGCGCGATCCACGCTGTCGAAGATCGAGAACGGGCAGATGTCGCCGACCTATGACGCGCTCAAGAAGCTGGCGCAGGGTCTGGCGATCTCGGTGCCGCAACTCTTCACGCCGCCCTCGAAGGCGCAGGTGAACGGGCGCATGGCGGTGACAAAGGCGGGCGAGGGGCAGGCGCAGGCCACCGCGACCTACGAACACGAACTGCTGGCGGCGGCGCTGACCCGCAAACAGATGCTGCCCTACCGCGCCCGCATCCGTGCCCGCGATCTGGCCGAGTTCAACGGCTGGGTGCGCCACGACGGCGAGGAATTCCTTTACGTGCTGACCGGCACGATCCGGTTGTACACCGAGTTCTACGAACCGCAGGACATGCGCCGCGGCGATAGCGCCTATTACGACGCCACGATGGGCCACAACGTCGTCTCCACCTCGGAAGAGGACGCAACGATCCTCTGGGTCACGTCCCTGGTCTAAGGCGGGGCTGGTCTAAGGCGCCGCCCTACATCCCGATCGCGTTGCCGACCTTTTGCGCGCCGGTCGTGATGTCCTGGCCGGCCCCGGCCACGGTGTTGCAGGCGGCAAGACCCGCCAGCAGGACGACAAGCAAGACGTTCCGCATCATCCCTTATCCTTCATACCACCAGACGTTCGGCAGGAAGCCGATCCAGTCGCCATAGATTGGCAAAGTCTTGGGATATTTCAACTCTTTCACATGGGCAAGGCGTGACACGGCGTCGAACCAGATCGGGATCACATAGCGCCCCGAGGTCAGCACCCGGTCCAGCGCCTGCACGGCAGAGACGAAATCCTCATGCGTGGTCGCCGTCAGCATCCCCTTGATCAGCGCGTCGATGGCGGGCTGGTCGGCCCCCATCAGGTTGCGGGTGCCGGGTTCGGTCACGCCCTCGGCGCCCCAGTAGAGCGTCTGTTCATTGCCGGGGCTCAGCGACAGCGACACGTCGTATTGCGTCATGTCGAAGTCATAAGCGCCGGTGCGCTGCACATATTGCGCCGAGTCGATCGTCACCGCCTGCACCGCGATCCCCAGCCGCTTCAGCGCCGCGATATACATCTGCACCACGGCCTGCATGTCGGCCGAGCCTTGCGGCAGCAGGATGGTGAAGGCGAAGGCCTCGCCCGCCGCGTTGCGCAGCACGCCATCGGGGCCGGGCGTCCAGCCCGCCTCCTCCAGCAGGTGCGTGGCCTTGCGCAGGTTGCCCCGGTTCGCCTCGGTGCCGTCCGAGACGGGCAGCGCATAGCCGTCGAGCGCGCCGGGCAGCAGGCTGGCGGCGAACGGCTGCAGGTCGGCCAGCACCTGCCCCTGCGCCGGGCCGTGATCCATCCCGAGGTCCGAGTTCGAGAAATACGAGGTGATGCGCGGCTCGCTGCCGCCGTTCAGGGTCTGGTTGATGAACTCGAAGTCGAAGGCGTCGATCAGCGCCTCGCGCACGCGCCAGTCGGCAAAGATCGGCTTGCGGGTGTTCATCACCAGCCCGGTGATGCCCGAGGGGCGGTGGTGCGCGATCTCGTCCTTGACCACGGCCCCTGAGGCGACGGCGGGAAAGTTGTAGTTCGTCTGCCACTTGGCCGGGTTGCCCTCGCGGTAGACGCTCAGCAAACCGGCCTTGAACGCCTCGAACAGCACGTTCGAATCGGCAAAATAATCCACCCGGATCTGGTCGAAGTTGTATTGGCCCCGGTTGAACGGCAGATCCTTGCCCCACCAGTCCGGGTTGCGCTTGAAGCTGATGAACCGCCCGGCCTCGAAGCTGTCGACCACATAGGGGCCCGACCCGATCGGCGCCTCCAGCGTCGAGGCGGTGAAATCGCGGCCCGCCCATTGCGCCTTTTCCAGCACCGGGCGCAGCCCGAGGATCAACGGCAGCTCTCGGTCGGGTGTCGAGAAGGTGAACCGCACGCGCCCCGGCCCGGTCTGTTCGGCCTTGGCAACCTTCGTCCAGGCGGTCAGATAGCGCGGGTGGCCGACGGTGCCCAGGGTCTGGAACGACCACAGCACATCCTCGACCGTCACCGGATGACCGTCCGAGAATCGGGCGGCGGGGTTCAGGGTGAATTCCACCCAACTGCGGTCGGGTGGCGTCTCGATCGATTCGGCCAGCAGGCCATAAAGCGTGAAGGGCTCGTCATAGCTGCGCCCCATCAGGCTTTCGACCGTCAGGCCGGCCAGCGCATAGGGCGGGCGGCCCTTGAGGATGAAGGGGTTGAGCGAATCGAATTGCCCGACCTCGCCGGTGACGATGGTGCCGCCCTTGGGCGCATCGGGGTTGGCATAGGGCAGAGACACAAAACCCTGTGGCAGCGCGGGTTCGCCATACATAGCTATGCCCCGTGTCGGCTCTGCCGCACTGATTCCGGCGCTGAACACCACAGCGGAAAGAGCAAGGGCGAGTCGCGCGGCGGCCGCATGCACGAGGCGCACCGATTGGAAAAACTCTAGGCGTTCCATCGCAACAATCCCCTGCCGACCTTGTTTTGCTGGCCCCTCACTAACGGGGCTTTGCTGGAAATTCAAACTTCTAGCTTCCCTTGTGCATCAAGATTGCGTATAAAGACTGCACTGCTCGATAGGTTTCTTGCCTGTATGAAACCTGCCTCAACGACTTAACGCCCGCCTTGTGCGGGCGTTTTTTTTTGGCCGTCGCGTCACAACCGCGAGACCCTGCGCCGCCCGCTATGGTATTTGCACCCGCAGCAGGGCCGCCACGGACCGACTGCAGGTGCAGCAAGGAGAATCCCATGTCCCTTTCAGGAAAGACCGCCATCGTCACCGGCTCCAACTCGGGCATCGGCCTCGGGATCGCGCATGAACTGGCGCGGGCCGGGGCGAATGTGGTGCTGAACTCCTTCACCGACCGGCCCGAAGATCACGCGCTGGCCGCCGCGCTGGCGAAAGAGCACGGCGTGACGGCGCGCTACATCGCGGCCGACATGTCGAAGGGCGACGACTGCCGCGCGCTGGTGACCAAGGCGGGCGGCTGCGACATCCTCGTGAACAACGCGGGCATCCAGTTCGTCGCGCCGATCGAGGATTTCCCGGCCGCGAAATGGGACGCGATCCTGGCGATCAACCTGACCTCGGCGTTCCACACCACCGCCGCCGCGCTGCCGAGGATGCGCAGGGCGGGCTGGGGCCGCATCGTCAACATCGCCTCGGCGCACGGCCTGACCGCCAGCCCGTTCAAGTCGGCCTATATCGCCGCCAAGCACGGGCTGGTCGGCCTGTCGAAGACGGTCGCGCTGGAAACCGCGGGGCAGGGCATCACCTGCAACGCGATCTGCCCGGGCTATGTGCTGACGCCGCTGGTGGAAGCGCAGATCCCCGACCAGATGAAGGCGCACGACATGGACCGCGAAACCGTGATCCGCGAGGTCATGCTGGACCGCCAGCCCTCGCGCCAGTTCGCCACGGTGGAACAGATCGGCGGCACCACGGTGTTCCTGTGCACGGCGGCGGCGGACCAGATCACCGGCACCACGATCAGCGTGGATGGCGGCTGGACCGCGATGTAGCGCCCGGCGGCGGCCTTCGCCTCCGGCGGGGATATTTGGGCCAAGATGAAAGCGGTCAGGCGAAGAGCGACCGCACAAGGCTGGCGGCGATCGCCCACATCGTCAGCGCGATCGCGAGGTCGAGCAGTTGCCAGGCGCGGCGGCTTTGCATCAGCGGCGCCAGCAGGCGGGCGCCGTAACCGAGGCTGAAGAAGAACACGAACGAGGACGCGGTGGCGCCGACACCGAACGCGGTCTTCAGCGGCAGCCCCGCGTAGCGGGTGGACACCGCGCCGACCAGCGCCAGCGTGTCGAGGTAGACATGCGGGTTGAGCCAAGTGAAGGCGGCCCCGGCGGCGAGCGTCGGCCAGAGGCCCTTCGAGGTGCCGCCGATGTGCAGCGCCTCGTCGCCGCGCCAGGCCGCGCGCAGCCGCAGCGCGCCGTAGACGGCGAGGAACGCCGCGCCAAGGGCCGCGAAGATCGCGGGCAGGGCGGGCACCAAATGCACCACCGCGCCGAAGCCCGCGACCCCGGCCGCGATCAGCACCGCATCCGACAGCGCACACAAGAGCACCAGCGGCAACACATGGGCGCGCAACAGCCCCTGGCGCAGCACGAAGGCATTCTGTGCCCCGATGGCGAGGATCAGCGACAGGCCGGTGGCGAAGCCGGTAAGGGCGGCGGCGAGCATTCAGGCCGCCCGCTGGCGCGCGATTTCGGCCGCGATGGCGGCGCCGAGGCGGGCGTTGTTCAGCACCAGCGCGATGTTGGCGGTCAGCGAGCGGCCCCCGGTCAGTTCGAAGATGCGTTGCAGCAGGAACGGCGTCACCGCCTTGGCGGCGATGCCCTGCGCCGCGGCCTCGGCCAGCGCGGTTTCGATCGCCGGGGCGAGGGTGCTGGCGGCGATTTCGTCCGCCACCGGGATCGGGTTGGCGACCAGTTGGCCGCCGGGCAGGCCAAGCGCCGCGCGCATCAGATGCGCCGCCGCGATCTCGGCCGCGCTGTCCATCCGCAGCGGCGCGCGCAGGCCCGAGGCGCGCGACCAGAACGCGGGCAGATCGTCCTGCCCGACCGCGATCACCGGCACGCCGAGGGTTTCCAGCACCTCCAGCGTCTTGGGCAGATCGAGGATCGCCTTGGCCCCGGCGGCCACCACGCTGACCGCGGTTTGCGCCAACTCGCGCAGGTCGGCCGAGATGTCGAACGTGCGTTCCGCGCCGCGATGCACCCCACCGATGCCACCGGTGGCGAAGACGTCGATGCCCGCGATGCGCGCCGCAATCATGGTGGCGGCCACGGTGGTGGCGCCGGTGCGCCCGGCGGCCATGCAGGCGGCCAGATCGGCGCGCGACAGCTTCATCACGCCCGTGGCGCGGCCGAGCGCATCCAGCTCGGCTTCCGACAGGCCGATGTGCAGCCGCCCCTTCAGCACCGCGATGGTGGCGGGCACGGCGCCTGCGGCGCGCACCTCGGCCTCGACCCGCGCCGCGGTCTCGACGTTCTGCGGAAAGGGCATGCCATGCGTGATGATGGTGGATTCCAGCGCCACCAGCGGCGCGCCCGCGGCACGCGCGGCGCGCACTTCGGCTGCGTAGGTCAGGTCCATGATCGCCTCGTGTGCTGCGGTGTCGGGGAGGGTATCGCAAGCGGCGGCGCGACGCGCAAGGGCACGGGGTTCATTGACCCGGCCCCGGTCCGGGCCTACCGTCGCACGAGAGCAACCGGAAGGGATACGGCCATGGCTGAACAGTCACATGCGGGCCACGCGAAAGCGGATACTGCGCCCGACCTCGCCGCCGAGATCGCGGCGCTGCGCAAGGAGCTTGAGGTGCTCGCGCGTCATGTGGCGCGAATCGGGGAGGCGGGCGTCGCGGGCATGACCGGGGCGACGAGGGCGAAGATCGGCGAAGGCGTCGAGACGCTGGAAGGGCTCGAGGCGCGGGTGGAGGGCGAGGTGCGCACACGCCCGCTGCGCGCGCTCGGCCTTGCGGCGCTTGGCGGGTTCGTGCTCGGCCTGATCCTGCGGCGCTGAGCATGGCGGCCCTCTGGCGGCTCGCGCAGCTGGCGCTGGCGGACGAGATCGAGGTCTGGCGCGGCCACGCCCGGCGGCGGGCCGGGCTGTCGGTGGTGCTCGGGGTGCTGGCCATGATTGCGGTGGCGATCGCGGTCACGCTTGGCGTCGTGGCGCTGGCGATCCGGCTGGGGCTGGTGGGCGCGTTGGCGGTGGCGTTGGGGCTGGCGATCCTCGGCTGCCTGATCGTGCTGATCGCGTTGCACCTGGAAGGCCGCGCCCATGCGCGCAGCGTTCAGGCGCAGAAGGCCGAGCGCAAGCTGCTGATGGAAACCGCGCTGATCGCCCTGCTGCCGGGGATGAAAGCGGGCACCGCCGTGGCGGTGGGGCTGGCCGTGCTGGCGCTGGCGCTGCTGACCGGCAAGGGCAAGGACAAACCCTAGCCGACCTCGCCCGAGACATAATCCGCCGCCGCCCGCAGCGCGGCATCGAGCGCGGCTTCCGGAGCGGCGCCGCGCGCCTCGGCCACGATATGCGCCGCCATGAAGGTGTCGCCCGCGCCGGTGACACGGGTCACCATGACCTGGCGCGGGGTGCGGGTCAGCACACCGCGCGCCGATCCCTCGGCACAGGCGCGCCCGCCATCGGTCACCAGCACGCGGGCAGCGCCGCGGGCCAGCAACCCCGCAGCCGCCGGGCCGGCCGCCTCGAACCGGGTCTGGCACAGCAGCCCGGCCTCTTCGAGGTTGACGTAAAGCGTGACGCGGGGATGCGCGAGCAGCGGCCGCAGCCGTTCCGCCTTGCCGGGCGAGGCGGGCGCCACCCGCAGGTCGGCCGCCGAGAACAGCGGGCTTTGCGCGATCTCGGCCAGGAGCCCCGTCGTCAGGTTGCCGTCCAGCGCCACCGGCCCGGCCCAGGGCGCGGCCGCGCTGCCGAGCCGCCCGTCGGCCAGCGGCCGCAGGATGCGATCGCCGGCGGCCTCCAGCGAATGGGCGTCGGCAATGGCGGCGATCAGGCCGTTCGCACCCTCGACTGCCATGTAGCGGTCGGTCGGCAGATCATCGGAGCGATAGACGTGGTCGGTGATCAGCCCCAGACGCCGCGCGGCGGCGATCAGCTCCTCGCCCTCGGCGTCGCGGCCGATGGCGGTCAGGATCGCGGGCCTGAGGCCGAACCGCGCCAGCGTCATCGCGATGTTCATCGCCACGCCGCCGGGCAGCCGGGTGATGCGGCCCGGCACGTCGGACCCCAGCCGCATGTGCGAGGGCGCGCGGCCGATGATGTCCCACAGGACGGAACCGATGCAGAGGATGTCGGGGGCTTCGTTCATGCGGGCACCGTCTCGGATCACGCAGTCTCGGATCACGCAAGTTTCATCGCCGGTTACGGGCCGCAACGCAAGTAGCGCCTTCTGCGGCGGGCGGGCAGGCGTATGCTGCGACGACCCGATGCGCCACCACAGGGGAACGGCGATGCAGGCGACCATGTTCAAGCCCATGCAGGCCACCATCCGCAAGGCAAGGCCGGGGGATGCGCTGTTCATCGCGCGCATGGCCGATGCCGCGACCGGCGGCGTGGCGCATCGCGGCTGGGCTGCCATGACAACGCCGGACGGCGACGCCTTCGCGGTCGGCGCCGAGATCGCCGCCGATGCGACCGGCTGGCCATCCTATGCGACCTCGTGGATTGCCGAGGTCGATGGTGCGCCCGCCGGAATGCTGATGGGCAAGTTGCTGCCGCCCGAGCCGGAGCCGATGCCCGAGGGGCTGCCCGCGCATCTGGCGCCGATCTTCGAACTGCATGCGCTGGCGCCCGACACGTTCTACATCGACATCCTGGCGGTGGAGCCGGACCGGCGCGGTCAGGGCCTTGGCACGGGCCTGATCCGCTTTGCCCAAGGGCGCGCGGGGCGGCAGGGTCTCAGCCTGATCGTGGCGGGGGAAAACCGCCGCGCCCGTGCCCTTTACGCCCGTGAAGGCTTCGCCGAACGCGCCCGCCGCCCGATCCTCGACCCGGCACTGACCCCGACCGGCGATGACTGGGTGCTGCTGGTCCGCCCGACACAGGGGAATGGCCAATAGCGGTTTCCGCGGCGGCGTGGCAGGATCACGGAACCGATGCCGCAAAGGATACCGCAGATGCCGACCTGGGCCGGATTGCCGCGCGAGACCCCGGCCTATCTCGCCGAGCTGGCCGCCAACAACCGGCGCGACTGGTTCGAGGCGCACCGCGAGCGCTATGAAGCGGCGTGGAAGACCGCCGGGCTCGACTTGGTGCAGGCGCTGGCGCCGGTCTGCGCGGCGGCAGTGCCCCGGCTCGACGCGGTGCCGAAGGTCGGCGGAAGTTTGCGCCGCATCCACCGCGACATCCGGTTTTCCAACGACAAGTCGCCTTACGCGCCGATGCTGCACATCCTGCTGCCGGTCGCGGGCGGGGCGGCCCACCACGGCATGCATCTGGTGCTGCACGCCGACCACCTGAGCTTCGGCGCCGGGCAATGGGGCCTGTCCCCGGCCGGGCTGACGCGGTTCCGGGCGCGGGTGGCGGACCCTGCCGACCGGGCCGCGCTGCTGGCCGCTGTCACACAGGCCGAAGCCGTCGGCAGCACCTGGGACGAACCCGTCCTGAAACGCCTGCCCGCGGGCCTGAGCGCCGATCCGGCCTGGGCGCACCTGATGCGCCGCAAGTCGGTGATCCTGCGCGGCGCGACGCCGGGCCTGCCGGACTGGCTGTTCACCGCCGACGCCACCGCGCAGCTTTCGCGCCTGATCGCGGGGCATCTGCCGCTGCTGGGCTGGCTCGGGCGTTAGCGGGGCTTGCCAACCGGGCGGGCAGGCTGTAAGGGCAGCCACACTTCACAGGCAGAGCTTGGGCCGTTCGGGACACACATCCCCGAAGGTCCGCCGGTTGCTTCGGACGTCTTCCGGGGTGAGTGGCTTTGCCGAGGGATAAACCGGAAAGGAAAACGAATGGCGCTTCCCGAGTTCAACATGCGTCAGCTTCTTGAAGCTGGCGTTCACTACGGCCACCAGACCGCACGCTGGAACCCGAAGATGGGTGAATACATCTACGGCGACCGCAACGGCATCCACATCCTCGATCTGACCCAGACGGTGCCGATGCTAGACACCGCGCTGCAGGTGATCCGCGACACCGTCGCCCGCGGCGGCCGCATCCTCTTTGTCGGCACCAAGCGTCAGGCCCAGAAGCCGATCGCCGAGGCCGCGGAAAAATGCGCGCAGTACTACATGAACCACCGCTGGCTGGGGGGCACGCTGACCAACTGGCAGACCGTGTCGAAGTCGATCCAGCGCCTGAAGCAACTCGACGAGTTGCTGGGCCACGGCGCCGAGGGCCTGACCAAGAAGGAACGCCTGGGCATGGAGCGTGAGCAGGGCAAACTGCAAGCCTCGCTGGGCGGCATCCGTGAAATGGGCGGCGTGCCGGACCTTCTGTTCATCATCGACGTGGGCAAGGAAGACCTTGCCATCCTCGAAGCGCAGAAGCTGGGCATCCCGGTCGTGGCGGTGGTCGATACCAACTGCTCACCCAAGGGCATCACCTATGTGATCCCCGGCAATGACGACGCGGCCCGCGCCATCGCGCTTTACTGCGATCTGGTCAGCCGCGCGGCGCTGGACGGCATGTCGGCCCAGCTTGGCGCCGCCGGGGTGGACCTTGGCGCGCTGGAAGATGCGCCGGGCGAAGAGGCCACCGCCGACGCGTAAGCGGGCGAAGAGGCCACCGCCGACGCGCAAGCGGGCGGGAGGCTGTAGCCGATCTGTTACCGGGCGGGGGTAAGCCCCCGCCCGAACCCATGAATTGAAATCGACACATCGAGGAGAGCCGCTATGGCAGTCACCGCTCAGATGGTGAAGGAACTGCGCGATTCGACCGGCGCGGGGATGATGGACGCGAAACGCGCCCTGACCGAAACCGATGGCGACATGGAGGCCGCGGTCGACTGGCTGCGCACCAAGGGGCTGGCGAAAGCCGCCAAGAAGGCCGACCGCGTGGCGGCCGAGGGTCTGGTCGGCGTTGCCGTGATGGACGGTCGTGGCGTCGCGGTCGAGATCAACTCGGAAACCGACTTCGTCGCGAAGAACGAGGACTTCCAGAGACTCGTGCGCGAAGTGACCAGGGTTGCGCTGGAGGTTGGCGACTCGGTCGAGGTGGTGAAGGCCACGCATCTGAACGGCAAGACCGTCGAGACGGTGCTGGCCGAGGCCATTGCCCGCATCGGCGAGAACATGACGCTGCGCCGCCTGCATGTGCTGGATGGCGACACGGTGGTGTCCTACGTCCACAACGCGGCGACCGAGGGCATGGGCAAGATCGGCGTGCTGGTCGCCCTGAAGGGCCCGGCCGACAAGGCGCAGGCGATCGGCAAGCAGTTCGCGATGCATATCGCCGCGACCGCGCCGCTGGCACTGGGCGAGGGCGATCTCGACCCCGCCGTGGTCGAGCGTGAACTGACCGTGCAGACCCAGAAGGCGCTGGAAGAAAACGCGGCCTCGGTCAAGCCGAAACCGGAAGCGGTGATCCAGAACAACATCATCCCGGGCCGGATGAAGAAGTTCCTGTCGGAAGCCACGCTGCTGGGCCAGGCCTTCGTGATCAATCCCGACGTGACCGTGGCGCAGGCCGCCAAGGACGCGGGCGTGGAGATCACCGGCTTTGCCCGCCTCGCCGTCGGCGAAGGCATCGAGAAGAAAAGCGAAGATTTCGCCGCCGAAGTGGCAAAGACCCTCGCCGGCTGATTCGGACCGGGACGCACACCGACAGGGCGGGGCGGGCCGCAGGGCCCGCCCTTTCCGTTTCGAGCCGTCGGATTCGGAGGGACTTCGGGGGGACTTCGGGGGCCATTGCAAACGGAAAACGGCACAGACCGTTTGATCTGCACCGTTCCCGTACTCGCGCCGGTCGTTTGGGGATATAGACAAAGCGCAACACACGTGCCAAGCGGGTCTGGCGGACTATGCGCCAGACCCCGTCGGCTGCAAACCCGGAGAGCCTGAAATTACAGGAGGCCGGGTCCGCGTTCCTTGGCATGAGCCACCACACTCGGAACAAGACAGAGGGTGCCAATTTACGTCGCGTCACGTAAGTCGGGTTTTCCTTACCTTGAATCATTGACCGGCGGAATGCTGCCGATCACCCTTCGACGATGAAGATCTGATTAAGCCGCGAGGCTTTTGCCACGGCATGAGCAGTGGTTTCCACCGCCAACGCCTCGCGCGTCAGGCGCAGGTGCTTTTCCACCATCGCGGTCGAGATGCCCATCAGCAGGGCGATGTCCTGCGTGGTCTTGCCATCGGCGACCCATTCCAGCGCCTCGCGCTGGCGCTGGGTCAACGGGGTGCCGACAAGACGCGGCAGGCTGGTGAGTTTCAGGTGCAGCAGGTTGGAAATGACCAGCAGTTGGCGGCCGTGCTCGTCCCAGATCGCGTCAACCTTGTCTTGCGTCATGTCGCGCCGCCCGACCAGACCAAGCGCCCCCTTGGCCCGCACCGACACATCGCGAAAGCTGATCGAATAGCCTGCGATGACGCCCATCGAGCGGTTGAACTCGATCACCTTGCGCTCGGCCGGGGTCAGCCGACGCGCGACATAGGCCTCGGCCACCTCGCGCCAGCTGGTCGCGCCGACGTTCTCGGTGGACCAGCGGACCATCGGCGCGTCGCGGTAAAGCTTGCGGCCGACGAAGCCATCCAGATAGGCCTGATCATGGTTCGACAGGAACAGCAGGTTTTCGATATTGTCGAGGGTGTCGGACTGCCAGTAGGGCGTGAAGCCGTACATCACCCGGTCAAAACCGAAGCCCGACACCCAGTCGAGGTAGAGCGACCAGACCTCGGTGATCGTATCGGCCTCGATCATGCGTTCGAGTGTCGTGAGCATTCCGCCCGATCCCGCCGCCTTACGCCGCAAGGCATGATGCCCTCGGACCTTCACTTGATCACTTGGTCAAAGAGTAGACAACCTTTCCCTCTTGTCGAGGGGTTACGTGTGCTTTTCTTCGCCGATGCGCATGGTAGAAGGCGGCAGGCAAGGAGACGGGCATGGCGGAAACCTGGGATGTGGTCATCGTCGGCGGGGCGGCGATGGGGGCGTCGGCGGCCTATTGGCTGACCCGGATGGCCCCGGGCTTGCGCGCTCTGGTGGTCGAGAAAGACCCGACCTATGCCCGCGCCGCCACCGCGCTGTCGGTGGCCTCGGTGCGCCAGCAGTTTTCCAACCCGGTCAACGTGGCGGTGTCGCGCTTTGGCGTCGGCTTCATCCGCGACTTTCAGGCCTCGCTGGGCCATGATGTCGGGATCGGTTCGCTGGGCCTGCGCGAGAATGGCTATCTGTTCCTCGCCGCCACCGATGCGGGTGCCACGCTGATGGCGGATCTGGCCGCGATGCAGCGCGGCCTGGGCGCCGCGACGGAAGTGCTCGCCCCGGCGGCACTGGCGGCGAAGTTCCCGTGGATGACCTTCGACGACGTCACGGCGGGATCATTCGGGCCGCGCGACGAGGGCTGGTTCGACAACATGGGCCTGCTGAACGGCTTTCGCGCCGCCGCACGGGCGCAGGGCGCGGTGTTCCGCACCGATCACGTCACCGGCCTGCACCGTGTTGGCGCGCGCATCACGGGGGTGGCGCTGGCCTCGGGCGGGTCCGTCGCGGCGGGTGCGGTGATCAACGCAGCCGGCACGCGGGGCGCCGAAGTGATGCGGATGGCAGGTGAAGACATTCCCGTAGAACCCCGGAAACGCACGGTTTTCGTGATCGACGCCCCGAACGCGCGGCACCCGGATGCGCCGCTGCTGATCGACCACACCGGCTATTACATGCGCCCCGAACATGGCCACTGGATCATCGCGACGGTGCCCAGCATCGACCCGGCGGTGGACCCCGAGGATTTCGAGCCCGACGCGAACCAGTTCGAGGACGTGATCTGGCCACTGGTCTATGCCCGCGCGCCCGGCTTTGACGCGGTGAAGGTGGTGCGGCTCTGGGTCGGGCAGTATGATTACAACACGCTCGACCAGAACGCGATCGTCGGGCGCTGGCCGGGGACCGACAACCTCTATCTGATGAACGGCTTTTCCGGCCACGGGTTGCAGCAGTCGCCCGCGATGGGGCGCGGCATTGCCGAACTGGTGCTGAGTGGCGGCTACCAGAGCCTCGATCTGTCCGATCTGGGCGCCGAGCGGGTGCTGGCGGGGCGGCCGTTCCTGGAGGCGGCGATCGTCTAAAGCAGCCGGGCGAGCAGGGTCGGCAGATGCTCGCGGGCGAGGCTGGGCGCCACCCAGTCGGCACCGGCATGGTCTTCGTGGTCGGTGTAAAGGCTCGGCGTCACCAGCACGCGCAGCCCGGCGGCGCGCGCCGCCAGCAAGCCGTTGCGGCTGTCCTCGAACGCCAGCGCATCCGACGCGGGCAGGCCAAGCCGCTCCAGCGCCAGCAGGTAGACATCGGGGGCGGGCTTCTTGCGCGCCACCTCGTCGCCCGCCGCGATCACGTCGAAAACCTCGGCCGCAGGCAGGCCCCAGGCGGCCAGCGTCAGCGCCTCGATGTTGGGGCGACTGGTGGTGGTGGCCACCGCCAGCCGCAGCCCGGCGGCCCGCGCGGCGGCGACCAGCGCCGCCACGCCGGGGCGCAGGGGCAGGGCGCCCGCCGCGATCAGGGTGGTGTAGTGCGCGGTCTTGTCGGCATGCAGCGCGGCGATCTCGCCCGGTGTCAGCACCGCGCCGAGACGTGCCGCATGGGCCGCGATGCGTTCCTTGCCGCCGGTGGTGGCCAGCAGGCCGCGGTAGTCGTCCGGCGTCCAGTGCCAGCCCATGCCGCGCGCGGCAAAGGCCGCGTTGAAGGCCGCGCGGTGCGCCTCCTCGGTCTCGGCCAGCGTGCCGTCGACGTCGAAGATCAGCGCGGCCGGGGTCATGGCAGCAACGCCTCCAGAATGGCCGGAAGGGCGGCGAAATCGTCGAACAGCGCGTCATGGTGCAGATCGGCGACCGGCGTCTTGCGATAACCGTGGGTAAACAGCGCGAAGGGCAGGGCGGCGCGATGGGCGGTTTCGGCATCGACCTCGCTGTCGCCGACATAGGCGGTGCGCGCGCGACCAAGTGCGGCGGCGGCGTGCAGCAGCGGCGCGGGGTCGGGCTTCTTTTCGGCCAGACTGTCGCCGCCCACTACGGCGCGGAACAACCCGTCGATCCCGAAGGCCGCAAGGATCTCGTGCGACGGCCCCACCGGCTTGTTGGTGCACAGACCGATCGCCCAGCCCGCCGCCGCCAGCGCCTGCAACGTTTCGCGCACGTTGGGGTAAAGCCGGGTCAGCGTCGCCGGGTCGGCGTTGTAGTGGCCCAGAAAGCGCGCCATCAGATCGCCGTGCGGCTGCGGCAGGGCGCGCGCGGCCTGCACCCGCTCGATCAGGACCGGCACACCGTTGCCGATGAACGAGGTCACGCGCGCCAGATCGAGCGGCGCGGCGCCCACCTCGGCCAGCATGCGATTCACCGCGGCGTGGATGTCGGGCGCGCTGTCGATCAGCGTGCCGTCGAGATCGAAGACGACCGCCCTCATGCCGCGGTTTGGCGCTGTGCCGCGCTGGCGGCATCCCGGATCGCGCGGATATTCGCGCCGTAAGGTGCCGGGTTGGCGACCGAACCGCCCTTGAACACGGCCGATCCCGCGACCAGCACGTCGGCCCCGGCCGCCGCCACCAGCGGCGCGGTTTCGGGCGTCACGCCGCCGTCGATCTGAATATGGATCGGGCGGTCGCCGATCATCGCGCGCAGGGCGCGGACCTTGGCGATCTGGCTGTGGATGAACTTCTGCCCGCCGAAGCCGGGGTTGACCGTCATGATGCAGACCAGATCGACCAGATCGAGCAGGTATTCGATATCGCCCAGCCCGGTGCCGGGGTTGATCGCCAGCCCCGGCCGCGCGCCCGCCGCCCGGATCGCCTGCAAGGTGCGGTGGGTATGCGCGCCCGCCTCGGGGTGAACCGAGATGATGTCGGCGCCCGCCTCGGCGAAGGCGTCGATGAACAGATCGACCGGCGAGATCATCAGGTGCACGTCCATCACCGTCTTGATGTGCGGCCGGATCGCCTTGCACAGCGGCGGGCCGAAGGTGAGGTTGGGCACGAAGTGGCCATCCATCACATCGACATGGACCCAGTCGCAGCCCTGCGCCTCGATCGCCTGAATTTCGGCGCCGAAGTTGGCGAAATCGGCGGACAGGATCGACGGCGCGATCTTGATGGAACGGTCGAATGTCATGGCAAGCCTCGTTTGCATGGCTGGGGCCGGGCGGGGGTCACCCCGCCCGAGGTTCTACAGTCGGTTCAGGCGGCAGAGTTGATCCGCAGCGCCTCGCGCCAGCCGGGGAACAGCTTGTCGGCATCGCCGGGGAAGCTTTCGAAGGCGCGGGCGAATTCCTTGTTGTCCTTGGCGAACTCCACCGGGTTGGCGCCCTGTTTCCAGCATTGTTCGGCCTGCCGCAAGGAGGTTGCGCCCGCCGCCGCGCCGTCGATATGGCCGAAGGCGCCGCCGCCCGCCGTCATGATCAGGTTGGAGTGGCCAAGGTTCTGGAAGAAACCCGGCATCCTGAGCGCGTTCATGCCGCCCGAGATGATCGGCGTCGTCGGGTTCATGCCTTCCCATTCCTGATGGAAGTAGGGCCCGTCGGCGCTGTCGTCCATGATCATGTAGGCCATCAGCCTGTCGTCGGCCTCGCCCTCCATCTTGCCATAGCTCATGGTGCCGGTGTGGATGCCGCTGGCCCCCTGCAGGCGCGCCATCTTGGACAGCACGAAGGCGGTATAGCCGCGCTTGGCCTGCGGCGAGGTCACGGCGCCATGGCCGGCGCGGTGGTAGTGCAGGTACTGCTTGGGAAAGCGGCGCCGCGCGGTGGTGATCGCGGCCGGGCCTGCGACATAGCCATCGACGAGGAAGGCCACATGGTCGGCGTCCTCGCCGAAGGTTTCCAGGATGTACTCGCCGCGTGCCACCATCTCGTGATGGTCATCGGCGGTGATGTTGGCCGAGAAAAGCTTGGCCTGGCCGGTCTTGTCCTGGGCGCGCTTCATCGCATCGGCGACAAGGCGGATGGTTTCCTTCAGCGGCGAGAACACCTGGTTGCCCTGCGGCTCGTCGTTCTTGATGAAGTCGCCGCCCAGCCAGAAATCGTAACAGGCGTTGGCGAAGGGCTGCGGGCGCAGGCCGAGCTTTGGCTTGATGATCGTGCCGACGATGAAGCCGCCATCCACCACCGGGCGGCGCAGCACGCGCCACAGGTCGCGGATCGTGGTCGAGGGGCCGTCGAACAGGCGCAGGAAGTTCGGCGGCACATAGAAGTCGTGCATCTTGGCGTATTCGACATCACCCATGCCCTGGTTGTTGCCGATCGTCAGGGTCAGGAACGAAGCGATCATCGCGCGCCCGTCGATGATGTTTCTGTCAAAGAGATCAACCGGGTAGGCGATCTTCATCAGCTCCCTGGCGGGGTCGATCTCATACACCAGCGCATCGACGCCGCGGGTGAAATCATCGGTCGTCGACACGTCGACGTTGGTCCCGGTGGAGCTTTCGGCGGCAAAGTGGGCCGCGGTCTCAAGGTAACCATACCCGGCCTTGGGCTTCATGATGTAGGCGCAGAGCACATGGCGCCCGGCCGCGATCAGGTCTTTCTCTTTCAGGTTCAGATTGGCGTAACGGCCTGATTGATCCATTTTCAGTCTCCCTTATTCGGCGGCTTGGCTGATGGTGATGGCGGGGTCGAGGCTGCCTTTGGCATAGCGTTTCGCCATGTCGTCGATCGCGATCACCTTGATCTTGCTGGCGTTCCCCGCCGTCCCGAAGGCTTCGAGCCGGTCCCGGCAAAGGTCGCGCATGGCGTCCATCGCGGGTTTGAGGAACTTGCGCGGGTCGAACTCCCTGGGGTTCGAGACCGCGATCTTGCGGAACTGTCCGGTCATCGCCATCCGGCAGTCGGTGTCGATGTTGACCTTGCGCACGCCCATCTTGATGCCGCGCACGATCTCTTCCACCGGCACGCCGAAGGTCTGCGGCATCTCGCCGCCGAATTCGTTGATGATGTCCTGCAACTCCTGCGGCACCGACGACGAGCCGTGCATCACCAGGTGGGTGTTGGGCAGCTTGCGGTGGATCGCCTCGATCACGCGCATCGCCAGAATGTCGCCGGTCGGCTTGCGGCTGAACTTGTAGGCGCCGTGGCTGGTGCCGCAGGCGATCGCCAGCGCGTCGACCTTGGTGCGGCTGACGAAATCAACCGCCTGATCGGGATCGGTCAGCAGCATCGAATGATCCAGCTTGCCCTCGGCGCCGTGGCCGTCCTCGGCCTCGCCCTCGCCGGTTTCAAGGCTGCCCAGCACGCCCAGTTCACCCTCGACCGAGGCGCCGACCCAATGCGCGAAGCGCGACACCCGTTCGGTGATCTCGACGTTGTAGTCATAGCTCGCCGGCGTCTTGGCATCGCCTTCCAGCGAGCCGTCCATCATCACGCTGGTAAAGCCGTGGCGGATCGCGGTCAGGCAGGTGGCTTCGTTGTTGCCGTGGTCCTGATGCATGCAGAGCGGGATATCGGGATAGATCGCCGCCAGCGCCTCGATCATCTTCGACAGCATGATGTCGTTGGCATAGCTGCGTGCGCCGCGGCTCGCCTGGATGATGACCGGCGCATCAACGGCCTTCGCCGCCTCCATGATCGCCAGGCCCTGTTCCATGTTGTTGATGTTGAAGGCGGGCACGCCATAGCTGTGCTCGGCCGCATGGTCAAGCAATTGTCGTAGCGTAATCAATGCCATGTGGGTAACTCCTCAGATGGGGAAGGGGGCTCAGGCGCGCTTTGACTCGCGCACCAGACGCTCGATCAGCGGGGTCAGGATCAGTTGCATCGCCAGGTCCATCTTGTTGCCCGGGATCACGATCGAGTTCGCGCGGCTCATCCACGAGCCTGCGATCATCGAGGTGAGGTAGGGAAAGTCGATGCCGCGCGGGCTGCGGAAACGGATCACCACCAGGCTTTCGTCGGCGGTCGGGATCCAGCGCGCGATGAACGGGTTCGAGGTATCGACCACCGGCACGCGCTGGAAGTTGATGTCGGTTTCGGTGAACTGCGGCGTGATGCAGTGCACATAGGCGTGCATCCGGCGCAGGATGGTGTCGGTCACGGCTTCCGTGGTGTAGCCGCGCTGCGCCCGGTCGCGGTGGATCTTCTGGATCCATTCCAGGTTGACCACCGGCACCACGCCGATCTTCAGGTCGGCGTATTTCGGCAGGTTGACGGTATCGTTCACCACGCAGCCGTGCAGGCCCTCGTAGAACAACAGGTCCGAGCCGTCCTCGAACGGTGCCCAGTCGGTGAACTTGCCCGGCTCCACGCCGTAAAGCTCGGCCTCGCGGGCGTCATGGACATAGTGCCGGGTGCGGCCCTTGCCGGTTTCGCTGTAGTCGCGGAACACCCGCTCCAGCTCGCCCAGCTCGTTGGCTTCAAAGGAGAAATGCGAGAACGTCTGGTTGCCCGCCTCCTGTCGCTTGGTCAGTTCGGCCTTCATCGCCGCGCGGTCGTAGCGGTGGAAGGCGTCGCCCTCGATCGACACCGCCTTGAAACCCTCGCGGCGGAAGATCTGGTCGAAGGTGTTCTTGACGGTGGTGGTGCCGGCGCCGGATGACCCGGTGACCGAGATGATGGGGTGTTTCTTGCTCATGCTCTCAACTCCGGAACAGGCCGCGCTTGCCGAAGAGGGCGGATGTCTCTTCCTCCGGCAGGTCATGGTAGGCGGTGACGCGGGCGACCTTGTCGGCCGACCCGAAGATCAGGGGGGTGCGAACGTGCAGGCTGGTGACCGTTTGGCCCAGCAGCGAGTCGGCGCCATCGGTGGCCCCGCCACCCGCCTGCGCCATCAGAAAGGCGATCGGCGCGCCTTCGTAGAGCAGGCGCAGGCGGCCCTTCTCGTAGCCCTTGCGGTCGTCGCGGGGGTAGAGGAAGACGCCGCCGCGGGTCAGGATGCGATGCGTCTCGGCCACCAGCGAGGCGATCCAGCGCATGTTGAAGTTCTTGCCGCGCGGCCCCTCGGCGCCCGCGACCAGATCGTCGACGTAGGACCGGATCGGCCTCGGCCAGTGCCGGTAGTTCGAGGCGTTGATCGCGAACTCCGACGACTTGTTCGGCACCTGCACATTCCGCTCCACCAGGCTGAAGCGGCGCGTGTCGGGGTCGAGCGCGTATTTCAGCACGCCCGCGCCGAAGGTCACGACCAGGCAGCACTGCGGCCCGTAGATGATGTAGCCACCGGCGATCTGCTCGGCTGCCGGGCGCAGGAAACTGGCCTCGGCCGTTTCGGCGGCCGGATAGATCGAGAAGATGGTGCCGATCGACACGTTGACGTCGATGTTGGACGACCCATCCAGCGGGTCGATCGCCAGCGCCAGATCGCCGGTCGGGCCCAGGGTGACCACGTCCTCCTGCTCCTCGGAGGCGTAGAAGCGCACCGCGGTGCCGATCAGCGCGTCGCGAAAGGCATCGTCGGCGATCACGTCGAGCGCCTTCTGCCCGTCGCCGCCGGCGTTGGTGCCCACGGCACCGGCCAGATCGCCATCGTCGATCCCACCGCGCGCGATGCGGCGGGCGAGGTCGGCGCCGACCGCCGCAAGGCGGTTCATGACCTGCTGCAGGTGCTCCGGAACGTCGGCTCCTGCAAAGGCGGGTTGGTCCAGCGGCATCGCACTCCTCCCAAGGCTACGATTCTGTCATCATCATTGCGGAAGGCGGCATTAGATGACATTTAATAAAAGATGCGGAGCAGTCAGGAAAATTGAATGAGCCTCTCGGATGCCGTCACGCTGAAGCAACTGCGCGCGCTGGCTTCGGTCGCGCGCCGCGGGTCGATTGCCGCCGCGGCCGAGGCGCTGCGCCTGACACCGCCCGCGATCCACAGCCAGATCAAGGGGTTGGAGGCACTTGTTGAGACGCCGATCCTGCAACGAAGCTCTGACACCGCAGGCTCGCAACTGACCGAGGCCGGGCGCGCGCTGCTGGAGGCGGCGGAACGGATCGAGGTCATTCTGTCGCAGTGCACCGGCCAGGTGGAGGCGTTGTCGCGGGGGCAGGCCGGCAAGGTGGTGCTGGGCGTGGTCTCGACGGGAAAGTACTTCGCGCCGAAACTTGTCAAGCGGCTTAAGACCTTGTGTCCTGAGATTGAGATCGTGCTGCGGGTCGGCAACCGCGACGACGTGATCCGCGATCTGGAACGCCACGCGGCCGACCTGACGGTGATGGGCCGACCGCCGCGCTGGCCGCCGCTGGAGACCGAACCGCTGGGCCCGCATCCGCACGGCATCGTCGCCGCGCCGGATCATCCGCTGGCGGGCAGGCGTCACGTCACCGCCGCCGATCTGGTCGGGCAAACCTTTCTGGCGCGCGAGGACGGTTCCGGCACGCGCATCCTGATGACGCGCTACCTGGACCGGATCGGCGACGGACAGGTGTTCGACACGGTCGAGATGGGCTCGAACGAGACGATCAAGCAGGCGGTGATCGCGGGCCTCGGGATTGCGCTGCTGTCGCTGCACACGGTGATGGACGAGCTGCACGCCGGGCGCTTGGTGCTGATCGACGCGCCGGGGTTGCCGATCGTGCGGCACTGGTTCCTGGTCTGGCCCGCCGACAAGCCGATGCGGCCGGTCACCGACCGGGTCCGCCGCGCGATCCTTGACCTGAAAGGCGGATTTCTGCCCGAGTGATCGACCCGAATGATCGACCGGGCCGCAAGGTGTTGGCTAGCTTTCATATTACATAATATTGATTATAGGAATCTCGCCACTCCACCGGATCGTCGGCCCGTCCGGTGCTGCGCTGTCGGTGCCCAGCCCTGCGCCCAGCCCTGCGCTGTTTACCGCGAGTATGGCGGCGGTCCCTGATAAGGCCCCGAATTCCCGCCGCTGAACGGCATGAAGCGGTTCACCGTCCCCATCATCGGCCCGACGCTCTGGTCGATGTTGCGCGCCGAGTGCTGCATCAGCGTGACCGCCTCGGCCATCCGCGCGATGCTGGCGGACATGCCTGCGATCGTGCCGTTGATCTCGACAAAGCTGGTCTTCATGGTGTCGATGTCGCCCCGCATCCCGGCGACGCTTTCGTGCAGGTTGGCCATGATGCGGGTCATCGCCTGCATCTGCTGCGTCATCACCATGGTCTGCGCCACGGCCAGGTGCACGTCGCGGGTGAGCTGGTAGATCAGCACGAAGCCATAGGCGGCAAGGATCACGAAACTGGTCATGCCGGCGTAGACGATCATCCGCACCGTCTTCAGCGCGGCCGCCGCCTTTTCGAGGTATTCGAGGTATTCCGGCGGACGGTAAACCTCGCCCCGCAGGGCCGCCGCGCCAAGCGAGTGGTCATAGCCGGGATCGGCCGCACGCGGCTGGGCAGGAACGGTTGTGGCGTCGGGACTGGTATCGGGCATCCGAGGGCTCCGGGGTCTGGGTCTGTCGGGCGGACGGGCTCGCCCCGCCCCCCCATGGATCGTTACCGCTCAAGGCGCGGCGGCAAGCCGTCGCTCAAGGTCGGTGGCGAGTTCGGGCGCGCCCAGGCGGATCGCAGGAACCAGCGCAAGGGCGCGCGCGCGATCCCCCCGCGCGATCAGCGCGATCGCGGCCTGGTGGAAGGCGGCGGCGGCCTCGGCGGTGCGGCCGCTGTTGAAATAGACGTTGCCAAGTTCGCCAAGCGCGTCGGGGTCGTCGGGATGGGCGGCCAGAAACGCCGTGTAGGCGTCGATCGCCGCGCTGAGATCGCCGCGCTCGAAGGCCGCGCGGCCCGCATCCAGGGTTGCGGCCGGGGCCTGCGACGCCTTCGGGGCCGCCACTTGCCCCGGCGCCGTTCCCCGCGCCCAGAGCCAGGCCGCATGGGCCTCGCGCACGGCCCCCCGCCCGGCCCGATCGAGATCGGCGCTGAGTGGGCGCAGGTGATCGCTGCTCCAGACGCCAAGCAGGAAGAACACGACGGCGTAGAACAGATAGGTGACGATGCGGGCGATCATGCGCCTGCCCTCCCTTGAACCCGATGCGGGGCTACCTCGCCGCCCCGTCTGGCGTGGATGGCATCAGAAGCCGAACGGGCTGCTCATGCCCGGAAAGCCGCCGAACGGGCTGCCCGAGCCGGGGAAGCCGCCGAACGGGCTGCCTGCGCCGGGGAAACCGCCGAACGGCGTGCCGGTGCCGGGGAAGCCGCCGAACGGGGTGCCCATGCCGGGAACTCCGCCGAACGGAGAGCCGTAGCCCGGAACGCCATTGAACGGCCCGCTCATGCCGGGCACGCCGCCAAACGGCGAGCCGTAGCCGGGAACACCGCCCCAGGGGCTGCCACCGTAGCCCGGAATGCCCCCCCAGGGGCTGCCGTAGCCGCCCGGAATGCCACCCCAGGGGCTGCCGTAACCGTTGCCGTAACCGTAACCGTAACCGTTGCCGTAACCGTTGCCGTAACCGTTGCCCCACCCGCCGAGATCGGCGCTGAAGCGCAGGTTGCCGATGCCCCTACCCCAGCCGTTGCCATAACCATTGCCGTTGCCGTAACCGTTGCCCCAGCCATTGCCGCCGGAGCCCGGATAGGCGCCCCAGGGGCCACCGCCCATCGGGCCGCCGCTCCAGGGACTGCCGTTCCACCATTGTGCTTCGGCGGCGCCGGACAGCGCCAGACCGGCCGCCAGCGCAACGATGCCGAGCGCTCGTCTCATGGCTTTCATCGCCATCTCCTTCCTGAAAGTGGATAGCGCCTCCGACCGGACCGGACGCCAGCCGGCCGGAGGCGGTTCAGATCACCAGCCCGGACCCCAGCCACGGCCGCCATTGTAGCCGTTGTAGCCGTTGTTGCCGTAGCCATTGCCACCGCCGTAGCCATTGCCGTAGCCATTGCCACCGCCGTTGCCCCAGCCATCGCCCGCCATGTCGGAATTGCCGCCAAAGCTGAAATTGCCGCTCATGTTGCCATGTCCGCGGCCATTGCCCCGGCCGTAGCCCTGACCGTAGCCCTGGCCCTGACCGTAGCCCTGGCCCTGGCCGTAGCCATTGTCGCCATAGCCGTAGCCGTTGCCGTAAGGGGCATAGCCGTAGCCATAGGGCGGCGGCGGCGGGCCGTAGCCATAAGGCGCGGGCGCATAACCGTATTGCGGATAGCCGCCCTGCGGTGCGGCGGGGGCCTGGGCCTCGGGCGCCGGTTGCTGCTGGGCGCCGGGCTGCTGCGGGGCGTTGGGCATGCCCTGCCCCATCATGCCGGGGCCACCCCAGCCGGGCGGCGGATAGCCATAGCCATAACCGGGGCCATAGCCGGGCGGCGGCATCATGGCGGGGCAGCCGCCGGGCTGCATCGGCGCGGGCTGTCCGGCGGCGGGGGCAGGAGCCGGGGCGGCCGGGGCCGCCGTGTCGGCCAGCACCTGGCCTGCCGAGAGGACGGACGCGACCGCGATCGCGGCGGCGCCCATCAGGTTCGGGGAAATTTTCATCGTCTTCCTTTCTGTCGCTGTCGTCAGGGGAATATGAGGGTGTCGGCGCCCGAGGGCGCCGACCTGCCGGTCACCACCAGCCCGGGCCCCAGCCACGGCCGCCGTTGTAGCCGTTGTAGCCATTGCTGCCGTTGTAGCCGTTGTAGCCATTGCCCCAGCCGTTGCCGCCACCGTCGCCGTTCATGTCGGAGTTCCCGCCGAAGCTGAAATTCCCGCTCATGTTGCCGCGGCCGTTGCCGTAGCCACGGCCATTGCCGTTGCCGTAACCATTGCCGTAACCGTTGCCGTTGCCGTAACCGTTGCCGTAACCGTTGCCGCCGTAGTAGGGCGCCGGGCCATAGCCGTAGGGCGGCGGCGGGTAGCCGTAGCCGTAGGGCGCGGGCGGCGGCGGGTAGCCATAGCCGTAGTTCGGCGGCGGCGGGGCCCAGCCCTGCGGCGCCTGGCCGGGGTTGCCCTGCTGTTGGCCGCCCTGCTGATCGCCCGGACCCGGCGCATAGCCTTGCGGGTAGCCCTGCTGCGGGTAACCCTGCTGCGGGTAACCCTGGGGTGCGGCGCCATAGGGCCCGCTCGGCGGCGGCGGCTGCATGGTCTGCTGCGCGACGGCCATTGTCGAAACGGCGCCGAACGCAACGGCAATCAGAACACTCGTCATCCTGGTCATTCTTGGTTCCTCCAGTTTGCTTAGCCGGGGCGGGTTTGCCCGGGCTACCAGTTGCGTGGCAGGGCGCCGGAACGCTCTCGCCACCAGTTCCATGTCGCGGCGTTGGACCAGCCCGAAAGCGGGGTGGACCACGGGACGTACATGTACGGCGTGCTCAATCCGGCGGCGTCGAACGGGTCGGTCGTCGCGTTGACCTGTCCGAAACTCCAGAGCCTGAGCTGGTCGTTGGGGGTGTCGCCACTGCCGTCCATGGGCAGGTAGGCGCGCGGATTGGCTTGAACGGGCGGGACGTAGGGCATCGCCTGCCCGGCAGGGTCGGGAAGCGCGCCCTCGGGCCCGCCATATAGCGGCGCGGGCGGGCGATAGCAGTCGGGCGGGCAGGAACTGCCCGGCGCCGTGGCATAGGGCCCGGCGGTATAGACCGGGCCACCCTGCGCGCCGCCCCCGGCCAGCTCGCCGAAGGTGGCGCCCTGTGCGGCGGTGGCCGCCGCGCAAACTGCTGCAAGACCGGCCGCGAAGCCTTTGAGCGTGAAGCGGGAAACCTGCATCGGGTGTGTCCTCCTCATGACGGTTTCGCCTCCGGTGGCCTGACGGCCTTGCGCCGGGCGGGCTTGGCCTTGGTCTTCGGTGCGGTGCCCGGCTCGGTCGCGGCAAAGGTCTCGTGCATGATGTCGGCCACCACCTGCGCCAGGCTTTCCGCCTCGGGTTCGGCGACGCTCGGCGCCGGGGCACTGGTGACCGCGTCGGCAGCGGCCGTTTCGGCCAGCGGCTTGCGCTCCAGCCGCGGCGGCCGCGCCGGGGCCACCACCACCGGGGCATCGGGGGCCTTGCGCTCCAGCCGCGCCGGGCGCGCCGGGGCGACCGCGTCGGGTTCGGCCGCCTTGTGCTCCAGCCGGACCGGGCGGCCCGCGGGCGCGTCGGGGCTGACCGGCGCCGGGGCCACCGGCGGCAGGCCACCCGAAGGGCCGTCCGGCGGGGTATCGTCGCCCGCGCGGTTGAAGTGGTTGCGCGCCGAGATGCAGCCAAGCGGGATCACCACCAGCGTCAGGAAGGTCGCGACCAGCGAGCCGAACAGCAGCGACACCGCCATGCCCTGAAAGATCGGGTCGCTGAGCAGCACCATCGAGCCGATGATCAGCGCCAGCGCGGTGATCAGGATCGGCCGCAGGCGCACCTGCGCCGCGAGCGTGATCGCCTCCTGCACCGGCAGCCCCTTGCCCACCTCGGCCCGCGCGAATTCGACCAGCAGGATCGAGTTGCGCACGATGATGCCGGCCAGCGCGATGAAGCCGATCATCGAGGTGGCGGTGAAGTCGGCGCCCAAGAGCCAGTGGCCGGGAATGATGCCGATCAGCGTCAGCGGGATCGGCGCCATCACCACGCCGGGCAGCGTGAAGTTGCGGAACTCGGCCACGACGAGGATGTAGATCAGCACCAGCGCCGCGATGAAGGCCAGCCCCATGTCGCGGAAGGTGACATAGGTCACCTGCCACTCGCCGTCCCACTTGAAGCCGCTGACGTCGGTCTGCGCCGGGCGGGCGATGTAGTTGCCGCTGATGTGCTGGCCATCCGGCGTGACGTAGTTCTTCAGCGCCGCGTCGACCGCCATCATGCCGTAAAGCGGCGCGCCAAGGGCCCCCACGACCTCGCCGGTGACGTATTCGATCGGGCGCAGATCCTTGTGGTAGATCGGCGGGTCCACCGGCACCTGCGCGAACTTGCCCAGTTCGCCCAGCGGCACCGTCGTGCCGGTCTGTGTCGGGATCGGCAGCACCAGCAGGTTGCCAAGGTTGACCCGCGTCGCCAGCGGCGTCTGCACCACGATCACCGCCTGTTCGAGGTTGTAGACGCTTTGCAGCGCGCCCGCCTCGAAGCCGCCCGCGGCGATGCGGATCTCGCGGTTGATCGCCTCGACCGAGACGCCGAACATCGCGGCGCGCTGACGGTCCACCTGGAATTCAAGCTGGCTGTGCGGCGCCTCCATGTAGGTGTTGACGTCGGCGATATTGGGCGTCTTTTGCAGGATCGACATGATCTTGGCCGCGACCTCGCGCCGGATCTCGGCGGTGGGGCCGTAAAGCTCGACTACCAGCGGCGCCAGCACCGGCGGCCCCGGCGGGGTTTCGGCGATGGTCAGCCGGGCGCCCGCCTCGGCCGCGATCGGCGCCAGCACGCGGCGGATTTCGGAGGCGATGTCATGGCTCGACCGGCTGCGGTCGGCCTTGTCCTTCAGCTCGACCGACAGGTCGCCCTGCCAGGCCAGGTTGCGCAGGAAGTAGTGCCGCACCAGCCCGTTGAAGTTGAACGGCGAGGCGGTGCCGACATAGGTCTGGTAGGCCGTCACCTCGGAAATCTGCTGCAACCGGGTGCCGATCCTTTCGGCAAGGTTGGCCGTCACGATCAGGTCGGTGCCCTCGGGCATGTCGATGACGACCTGAAGCTCGGACTTGTTGTCGAACGGCAGCATCTTGAAGGCCACCAGCTTCAGCGGGAACATCGCCACCGCGCCCAGCATGGCCAGGATGATCGCCAGCAGCGTCAGCTTGCCCAGCGGGCGCGAGTTCATGATCGGCACGATCAGCTTGCCATACCAGCGCGCGATCACCGCCGACTGGCGATGCTCGGACTCCGCCGCCCGGCGCAGCGCGCCCATCGAGGGCTTCACCCGCGCCGCGAGCCAGGGCACGAAGACGAAGGCCGCGATCAGCGAAAAGAGCATCGCCGCCGAGGACAGCACCGGAATGGGCAGCATGTAGGGGCCCATCATCTCGGACACAAAGCCCATCGGCAGCAGCGCCGCCACCACGGTGAAGGTGGCCAGGATGGTCGGGTTGCCGACCTCGTCGACCGCCTCCACCGTGACGCGGTCCGAGGTATCCTCGTCCGCCAGCCAGCGGCGATAGATGTTCTCGACCACGACGATGGCGTCATCCACCAGGATGCCGATGGCGAAAACCAGCGCGAACATCGACACCCGGTTGATGGTGAAGCCCAGCACATAGGCCACCGACAGCGACATCAGCAGAACCGCCGGAATGGTGATCAGCACGATCACCGCGGGCCGGATGCCCATCGTCACGAAGGCGAGCACCGTGACCAGCGCCGACACGATGAACAGCTTGAAGATCAGGTGCGAGACCTTGTCATGCGCCGTCGCCCCGTAGTCGCGCGACACCCTCACATCGACCGAGGCCGGGATCAGCGAGCCCTTCATCGCCGTGAGTTCGCTCAGCAGAGCGTCGGCGACGTCGACGCCGTTGGTGCCGTGCTTCTTGGCCACCGCCACCGTCACCGCGGGCTTGCTGGCAAACGTGCCATCGGCGCCGCGCTCGGCATTCTCGACGATGGTCTTTGTCTCCGAGGCGCCCTGGCTGACCGTCGCGACGTCGCGCAGGTAGACCGGGCGGTTCTGGTCGACCGCGATGACCAGGCCGCCGACCTCGGCCGCCGAGGTCAGGAAGGCGCCGGTGTAGACGTCGAAATGGGTGTTGGCGTCGACCACATCGCCCGCCGGGCCGCGCTGGTTGGCGGCGCCGATCGCCTGGGCGATCCGGCTCATGGTCAGGTGGTAGGCGGCCAGCATCGAGGGATCGACATCGACCCGCACCTGTTCAAGACTGCCGCCGGTGACAAAGCTCAGCCCAGTGTTGGGCAGCGACTTGAACCGCTGCTGCACGTCCAGCCCCAGCTTGCGCAACTGCACCGCGTCGAGCGTGTCGGACGACAGCGTCACCGTCACCACCGGCACGTCGTCGATGGTCTTGGGCTTCACCAGCGGCGGCAGCACCCCCTTGGGGATCACGTCCATGTTCGATTGCAGCTTGTCGTAAAGCTTGACCAGCGAGGGCTCCATCTGCTCGCCAACCTTGAAGCGCACGGTCACCATCGCGCCGCCCTCGTGCGACACCGAGTAGACGTGATCGACGCCCGACAGTTCGCTCATCAGCCGCTCCAGCGGCTCGGCGATCAGGTTGGCCACCTCGGGCGACGAGGCGCCGGGATAGGCCACCATGATGTCGACCATCGGCACCGAGATCTGCGGGTCTTCCTCGCGCGGGGTGACGAGCACGCCGAGGATGCCGATCAGGAAGAAGGCGGCCAGCAACAAGGGCGTCAGCGGCGACTGCACGAAGGCGCGCGCGGTGCGCCCGGCGATACCAAGGCCGTAGTGGCGCACGGGGCTGACTTGCGCGCCGGGGGGTGTGGGATGATCGCTCATGTCCGCGCCCCCTGCCCTAATGATCCGCGCCGCCGGGCGCCGAACCGGCCCGCAACGCCGGGCTCGGGTCGGTCACCACCATCTCGCCGGGCGCGACCCCCGCCAGGATCGCGGTATTGCTGCCCTGCGCATCGCCCAGCCGCAGCACCCGCATCTCGACGCCGCCCTGGGCATTGACGACGAAGGCCACCGGCAGGCTGCCGCGCCGCACGATCGCCGAGGTCGGGATCGCCGGGGTCAGTTGCGACGGGCTGCCGCCGCCGGGCTGCGCGATCCAGGCCAGCGCATACATGCCGGGCGCGGCGGCCGTGCCCTGCGGCAGCGCCAGCTTTACCGTGATCGTGTGCTGGTCGTTTGAGGCGCCGGGGAAGATCTGCGCGACCGGCGCCCAGACGTTGCTGTTGCCCAGCGTCACCGGCACCTGATCGCCGACCTTGAGGTTCGCCACCAGCGCCACCGGCACCTCGATGCGCACGTCAAGCTGATCGACGTCGGCCAGATCGGCCAGCGGCTGGCCGGGCTGCACCATGTCGCCAACGCGCACATAGCGTTTCATGATCGCCGCGCCCCAGGGCGCCATCGCCTGGTGGTCGCGGGCCTGCGCGTCAAGCTGGTCGATGTGCGCCTGCGCGCCCGCCAGCCCGGCAAGCTGGCGCTCATAGTCGTAGCGCGCCGCGCTGTTGGCGGCATTGTCGTGCTGCGCCTGCTGCTGGGTCATCATCGGCCCGCCGTTGACGGGCGAGGATGCGCCCTGCCCCATGCCGGGGAACATCGAGCCCATGAAGGTCTGCGCCATGTTGTAGATCGGCACGGTGGTGCGCTCGTAGGCGTCATAGCCCGGCCCGCCCATCGGCGAGGTGCGCTGGCCGTAAAGGTTCTGGTAAAGCTGGGCCTGCGCGTTCTGCTGGCCCGACATCTGGGCGCCAAGATCGGCCCAGGCGGCGCGGTACTGCGGCGCCAGCCCATCCTGATCGAGCGCCACGACGACCTGGCCGCCCTGCACCCGCTCGCCCTCGTCGCCCGCGACATAGACCACCCGGCCGGGCGCCTGCGCCGTCAGTTGCACCGCGCGCCGCGCCTCGACATAGCCGCCCAGCCGGATCCGCTCGGCCGCGGGCATCTGCGCCACCGGCACCAGATCGCCGCGCATCGCATTGGGCTGGGTCCGGGTCGCCTGTGCGTCGCCGGCGCTTGCGGGCGGCGCCGCCGGACGGCCGCCGAGCATCAGCACGACCAGACCGCCGATCAGCCCTGCGGCTGCGAAAGACATGACTCGATAGACCGCTGACATTGCGCAGCAACCCCTTGCAAAGTCGTGTAAAACCGATCAGACGCGCGGAACGCGGCCCATCGCCGTGAAGCTTTTGATGAAGGGGCCGGCCATCGCCGGGTTCTTGACCATCGCGCCGTAGTCACCCAGCTTGAACTTCAGCTTGCCGGTGGTGTAGGCGAGGCCGAGCGCCATCATGCCGATGCCGTTCGTGCACCACTTTTCCCAGTCGGCGGGTTTGGCGCGCAAGTCCCAGCTCAGCGCGGACCCGTCATAGGCGCCCGCGCCGGTGACATAGCCCTTTTCGACCTTGATGAAGCCGCGCGGCGCGGCCTCGCCCTCGAAGCCGTAGCCGATGGTCGAGGTGAAACCGATCTTGGCCAGCGCGTCGCCAAGCTCGGAGTCGTCGTTCCAGGCGTTGCCGAAATCGACCATCCAGTCGTCAGAAAACAAGGCAGGCATCGTCGCACTCCTCCCAAGCGGGGCCCCCTCCTCAAGGATTCCCGCTTTCTCGTTCCGCCCGCGGTTCAGGTCGCGGATCAGTTTTCTGCGGCTGCTCGACACCTTCGCATCTATATATCTTCATATATGAATATTAGTCGCCGTTCAAGCCTTTGTATTGTTCCTGTGTTGGTGACGGCGCAGGGAAAGCGGCAAAGCTAAATCCTGTGTTTGGTTAACGCCGCAGTACCAGATGCAGATAGATCGCAACAAATAGGCCCTTGACGCTGGGTAGATGCCCCAGGCGCCCTGTGCGAATCATACCAAAAACTGGATGTAAAGAACCCGTAATCGCCCGCGGAGCGTGTGGAAACAGCGTTTCCTTGCAGGCGACAACCGCAGGGCGTTAGCCACCCCGGCCGATCAGCGCGACCCGGGTCAGAGCCCGTAGCGCGCCGCCGTCAGCCCGTCGAACGAAATCTCCGGCACCTTGCCCAGCACCAGATCGGCCACCGCCCGGCCCGAGCCGCAGGCCATCGTCCAGCCCAGCGTGCCGTGCCCGGTGTTGAGGTAAAGGTTCGGAAAGCGTGTCGGCCCCAGCACCGGCGTGCCGTCGGGTGTCATCGGGCGCAGGCCGGTCCAGCCCTCGGCGCGGTCAAGGTCGCCGCCGTTGGGGAACAGGTCGCCGATCACATGGCGCACGGTGTCGGTGGCGTGCGGCCCCAGCCTGCCGGAATAGCCCGCGATCTCGGCCTGCCCCGCCACCCGGATGCGGTCGCCCAGCCGGGTGATGGCCACCTTATGCGTTTCATCCATGATCGTCGATTGCGGCGCCTGCGCATCGTCCGTCACCGGCAGCGTGACCGAGTAGCCCTTGACCGGGTAGACCGGCAGCCGGAGCCCGATCGGCTTCAGCAGGATCGGCGCATAGCTTCCCAGCGCGCAGACATAGGCATCGCCCGTCACCCGCCCCATCTGGTCGGTATCGACGCCGACCACGCGGGCGTTTTCCACCGCGATCTGCTCGATGGTCTGGGCATAGTGGAACTTCACCCCCAGTTCGGCGGCCTTGTCGGCCAGCGCCATCGTGAACATCCGGCAGTCGCCGGTGCGATCGGCCGTCAGCCGCAACCCGCCGACGAACTTGTCGCGCACCCCCGCCAGCGCCGGTTCCACCGCCACGCAGCCATCGGGGTCGAGCACCTCGAACGGCGAGTCGAATTCGGCGAGGATCGCCTGATCGGCCGTCGAGCCCTTCAACTGTTTCTCGGTGCGGAAGAGTTGCAGCGTGCCCTGCGCGCGGCCGTCGTACTGGATGCCGGTTTCCGCGATCAGGTCGGGCAGCACATCGCGGCTGTAGTTCGAGATCCGCACCATCCGCGACTTGTTCAGCGCGTAGCTTTTCTCGTTGCAATTCATCAGCATCTGCGCGCCCCAGACCCACATCGTCGGGCTGATCAGCGGCCAGATGAACAGCGGCCTGCGCTTCATGAACAGCCACTTGACCGCCTTCACCGGGATGCCCGGCGCGGCCCAGGGCGAGGTCATGCCGTAGGACAACTCGCCCGCGTTGGCATAGCTCGTCTCCAGCCCCGGCCCGGCCTGGCGGTCCAGCACGATGACCTCGGCGCCCTGCCGAGCCAGATACCACGCCGTGGTGACCCCGATCACCCCTGCCCCCATCACCACGATCTTCATGCCGTCCGCCCCGTTCCAACTGCACTCTCACGCCAGTGTTACATCTGCCACCGCGACCGGGCCACTCTTTTGCGGCACCGCGGCGTAAGTCTGCGGCGGGATCGCCGGGTTGGGTCGCCGCTTTTTCATTGATTGCACCGGGCCGGTCACACTACCGTGAAGGCAGCCTCAAACTCAGGCGATCCGCCATGAAGCCGGTCGCGCACAAACCCAGGGAGACCAATCATGATCCGTAAATTGATCCTCGGCAGCACCAGCCTTGCCTTTGTGCTCAGCGGCCAGCCCGGCCTGGCCGACATGATCACCAAGGTCGGCCCCGGCGAGGGCGCACTGAACATCGTGGCCTGGCCCGGCTATGTCGAGCGTGGCGAGTCCGACAAGGCCTACGACTGGGTGACCAAGTTCGAGGCGACGACCGGCTGCAAGGTCAGCGTGAAGACCGCCAACACCTCGGACGAAATGGTCTCGCTGATGAACGAGGGCGGCTTTGACCTCGTCACCGCCTCGGGCGACGCCTCGCTGCGGCTGGTGGCGGGGCACCGCGTGCAGCCGATCAACACCGACCTGATCCCGTCGTGGTCCAAGGTCGATGCGCGGCTGAAGGATGCGCCCTGGTTCACGGTCGATGGCGTGCACTACGGCGTGCCCTACCAGTGGGGGCCGAACGTGCTGATGTACAACACCGACGTGTTCAAGACCGCGCCGACCTCGTGGAACGTGGTGTTCGAAAAGATGGACCTTCCCGACGGCAAGACCAACGAGGGCCGCGTGCAGGCCTATGACGGCCCGATCCACATCGCCGATGCAGCCCTTTACCTGATGGCGCACAAGCCCGAGCTGGGGATCAAGTCGCCCTACGAGTTGAACGAGGATCAGTACAAGGCCGCGCTCGACCTCTTGCGCGGGCAGCGCAAGCTGGTCGGCCGCTATTGGCACGACGCGATGATTCAGGTCGACGATTTCAAGAATGAGGGCGTGGTAGCCTCGGATAGCTGGCCGTTCCAGGTCAACCTGTTGCAGGCCGACAAGGCGCACATCGCCTCGACCATCCCGTCGGAAGGCGCGACCGGCTGGGCCGACACCACGATGATGGAGGCCGACGCCGCGCATCCGAACTGTTCGTACCTGTGGATGGAGCATACGCTGAACTCGAACCTGCAATCCGACCTGTCGGTCTGGTTCGGCTCCAACCCGGTAGTGCCCGCCGCCTGCACCGACAAGTCGGGGATGCAGACCGCCGAGGGCTGCACGGCGAACGGCATGGATGATTTCGACAAGATCCGGTTCTGGACCACGCCGGTCACGAAATGCGCGCAGGGCACCTGCGTGCCCTATTACCGCTGGGTGTCGGACTACATCGCCGTGATCGGCGGGCGCTGATCCGGCGCCCCGATCGCCGCTGTGCCACCTCTCACCCCGGCGCAAGCCGGGGTCTCCCCGTCGCCCCCTCGCCCCGGCCCTGCGCCGGGGCCGACCGGATCATCCATGCCAACCGCCGTAGAATTTCACAACGTTTCCCGCCACTTCGGTGCCGTTCTTGCGGTGAACGGCGTCGATCTGGCGATTGCCGAGGGCAGTTTCTTCGCGATGCTCGGCCCCTCCGGCTCGGGCAAGACCACCTGTCTGCGGCTGATCTCGGGCTTCGAGAAACCGACCGGCGGCCGCGTCAGCATCTTCGGCCAGGACATGACCGCGATTCCGCCCAACCGGCGCAACGTGAACACGGTGTTTCAGGACTACGCGCTGTTTCCGCACATGAGCGTGGCCGACAATGTGGCCTATGGGCTGATGGTGAAGGGCGTCGACCGCCGCACCCGCGCCGCGAAGACCGAAGAAATGCTGGCGCTGGTGCGGCTGGAAGGTTACGGCGCCCGCCGCCCCGCGCAACTGTCCGGCGGCCAGCGGCAGCGGGTCGCCCTCGCCCGCGCGCTGGTGAACGAACCGAGCGTGCTGCTGCTCGATGAACCCTTGGGCGCGCTCGACCTGAAGCTGCGCGAACAGATGCAGGACGAGTTGAAGGCGCTGCAACGCCGCCTTGGCATCACCTTTGTCTTTGTCACCCATGACCAGGGCGAGGCGCTGTCGATGGCCGATACCGTCGCGGTCTTCGCCAATGGCCGCGTGGCGCAGGTCGGCCCCCCGCAGGAGATATACGAACGCCCGCGCAGCCGGTTCGTGGCGGATTTCGTCGGCTCGTCGAACGTGCTGCCGCCCGCGCTGACCCAGCGCCTGGGCGGCGCCGCACACTGGGCCAGCCTGCGCCCCGAGGCGCTGCGGCTGGTCGCCCCCGGCACCGGCCGGATCGACGCGCGGGCGGGCGAGGCGCGCTATCTGGGCGCGGGTAACCGGCTGGTGCTGGACCTCGGCGGGCAATCGCTCTCGGTGATCGCGCCCGCCGGGATGACGCTGCCGGAACCGGGGGCGAACGTCGGGCTCGACTGGGACGCCAGCGCCCTGCACCTGATGGAGGGCGAGGCGTGAACGGTGCCCCAGTCAGCTTTCCCGACCGCGGCCCCGGCGACCGGCTGAGCGGCCTCTTCTGGCGCCGCCCCGGCCTGCTGCTGGCGCTGCTGCTGGCGCCGCCGCTCTTGTGGCTCGGGGTGATCTACCTTGGCGCGCTCGCGGCACTCCTGCTGCAAAGCTTCTATTCCATCGACGAATTCTCGGGCCTCATGGTGCCGGTTTTCACGCTGAAGACCTACGCCGAACTGATGATCCCCGCGAACGCCGACATCATCCTGCGCACCCTCGCGATGGCCGCCGCCGTCACCGCTGGCGCGGTGGTGACCGCCTTCCCGATCGCCTATTTCGCCGCCCGCTACGCCCGCGGCCGCTGGAAAGCCGCGTTCTACCTGGGCGTCATGCTGCCGCTGTGGTCGAGCTACCTCGTGAAGGTCTACGCCTGGAAGCTGATCCTGGCGAAAGAGGGCATCGTCGGCTGGGCCTTCACCGCGGCGGGCGCGGGGTCGGTGCTCGATGCCGTTCTGGCGATCCCGGTGATCGGTGGCACCTCGCTTTCCACCAGCTACATCGGCACCTTCCTCGTGTTCCTCTATGTCTGGCTGCCCTACATGATCCTGCCGATGCAGGCGTCGCTGGAACGGGTGCCGCCCTCGATGCTGGAAGCCTCGGCCGATCTGGGCGCCAGCGGCTCGCAGACGCTGCGCCGGGTCACGCTGCCGCTTGCGCTGCCGGGGATCGTGGCGGGGTCGATCTTCACCTTCTCGCTGACGCTGGGGGACTACATCATCCCCTCGATCATCGGCTCGTCGCGCAACTTCATCGGGCAGGCGGTTTATCAGTTGCAGGGCACCGCGGGCAACGTGCCGCTGGCCGCCGCCTTTGCCGTGGTGCCGATCGTCATCATGCTGATCTACCTGACCATCGCGCGCCGCCTGGGGGCGTTCGATGCCCTCTGACACCCGCGCCCCGCTTGGCCTGCGCCTTGCGGCGCTTGGCGGAATGCTGTTCCTGCACCTGCCGATCCTGCTGATCTTCCTTTACGCCTTCACCACCGAGGATCGCAGCTACCAGTTTCCACCCCCCGGCCTGACCGCGAAGTGGTTCGCCGTCGCCTGGAACCGCGCCGACATCTGGCCGCCGCTCTGGCTTTCGCTGCGCGTCGCGGCACTGTCGACCAGCCTCGCGCTGATCCTCGGCACGCTCTGCGCCGCCGCCCTGTCGCGGGCGCGGTTCTTCGGTCGCGACCAGTTCTCGCTGCTGGTGATCCTGCCGATCGCGTTGCCCGGCATCATCACCGGCATGTCGCTGCGCTCGGCGTTCTCGATCATGGACATTCCCTATTCCACGCTGACCATCGTGCTGGGCCACGCCACCTTCTGCATCGTCATCGTCTACAACAACGCCGTCGCCCGCTTCCGCCGCCTGTCCGGCCCGATCGCCGAGGCCTCGGCCGACCTTGGCGCCAACGCCTTCCAGACGCTGCGCCATGTGCTGCTGCCGAACCTTGCCACCGCGCTGCTGGCGGGCGGCATGCTGGCCTTCGCGCTGTCGTTCGACGAGGTGATCGTGACCACCTTCACCGCCGGGCAGCAGGCCACCTTGCCGATCTGGATGCTCAGCGAACTGGTGCGCCCGCGGCAGCGGCCGGTGACCAACGTGGTGGCGATGGTGGTGTTCGCCGCGACCTTCCTGCCGATCCTTGCCGCCTATTACCTGACACGCGGCGGGGATGAACATGGCGGCGGACGCACATGACGCGGCCCTGCGACCCTGCTAGAACCGGGGCAACCAAGGGAGGCGCGGGATGAGCGGACAGACCATGTGGATCGGCACCGGCGGCAGCGATTTCACCACCCGGCCCGCGCATCGCGACTGGCTGATGGGTCAGGCGACGGGCCTGTTCAGCTTCTTCCAGCGCGCGGCCCTGAACCCAGCGGGCGGGTTCTACGCGCTGGACAATGCCGGGCAGCCGCTGCCCCCCGGCCCCAACGGCACGGTGCGCGGGCTGCACGACACGACGCGGATGGTGCATTGCTTTGTCCTCGCGCACCTGCTGGGCCTGCCGGGGGCCGACCGGATGATCGACCACGGCATGGCGTTCCTTGCCTCGCATCACCGTGACCGCGCGAACGGCGGCTGGTTCTGGACGGTGGACGATGCGGGGGCGGTGAATGCCACCAAGCAGGCCTATGGCCACGCCTTCGTGCTGCTGGCCGCCTCTTCGGCCAAGATCGTCGGCCACCCCGGCGCGGATGCCTTGCTGGCCGAGGTGACCGAGGTGTTGCTCACCCGGTTCTGGGATGACACGGCGGGGGCCACCACCGAGGAATATGGCCCCGACTGGGCGCGCTTGGGCGACTATCGCGGCCAGAATTCCAACATGCACCTGACCGAGGCGCTGATGGCGGCGTTCGAGGCGACCGGGAACGCGATGTACCTGACGATGGCCGAGCGCATCGCATCGCTGATCATCGACCGCCACGCCCGCGCCGAGGGGTGGCGGGTGGCCGAGCACTTCCATGCCGACTGGTCGGTGGATCGCGGCTATCAGGGCGACCCGATGTTCCGCCCGGCAGGCACCACCCCCGGCCATGCGCTGGAATGGAGCCGCCTTCTGAACCAACTCTGGGAACTCGGCGGCCGCAAGCATGGCTGGATGATCGCGGCCGCACGCGCGCTGTTCCTGCACACCTGCGCGATCGGCTGGGACCACGCGAAAGGCGGCTTCTACTACACGCTGGGCTGGGATGACCGCCCGACCCGGTCGGACCGCTACTGGTGGCCCTGCGCCGAGGGCATCGGCGCCGCCACCGTGCTGCGCCAGACCGGCGGCGATGCGCGGTTTGAAGGCTGGTATCGCCGGATCTGGGATTTCACCGCGCAGCACCTGATCGACCACGCGGCCGGAAGCTGGTTCCCCGAGCTTGACGACGATCTGCGCCCGGTTGCCCGTGTCTTCACCGGCAAGCCCGACCTTTACCATGCCGTGCAGGCCTGCCTGATCCCGCTGATGCCCGCCAATGGCAGCGTGACGCGCGGCCTTGCGGCGCTGGTGGCGCGCTAACCCCAGTTCGGCTGATCAAGCTCCGGCAGCGGGATCGCATCGAGCAATTCGCGCGTATAGGCGGCCTGCGGGCGGTCGAACACCTCGGCGGTGGCCGCGTTCTCGACGATCTCGCCCCGGTGCAGAACGATCACGCGGGTGCACAGCCGCCGGATCACCGAAAGATCGTGGCTGATGAAGGCCAGCGTCAGGCCAAGCTCTTTCACCAACCGCTCCAGCAGGTTCAGGACCTGCGCCTGGCTCGACACGTCAAGGCCCGAGACGATCTCGTCGGCCAGGATGAACTCGGGCGCCATCGCGATCGCCCGCGCGATGCCCACGCGCTGGCGCTGGCCACCGGAAAGCTCGTGCGGGTAGCGGGCGCGGAAGGCACGCGGCAGGCCGACGTGATCCAGCGCGTCATCCACCCGCGCGTCGATCCGGTCCAGCCCGTGCAGGCGCAACGGCCCCGCGATGATGCCGCCCACCCGGCGGCGCGGGTTCAGCGACGACATCGGATCCTGAAAGATCATCTGCATCCGCCGCCGCATCGGGCGCAGCGTGGCCTCGTCCAGATGGGTGATGTCGCGCCCGTCAAACCGGATGCTGCCCCCGGTCGGCTCCAGGAGCCGGATCAGCGTGCGCCCCAGCGTCGATTTCCCAGAGCCCGAGCCGCCGACGATGCCGACCACCGCGCCGCGCGGGATGTCGAACGTCAACCCCTTCAGAATCTCCAGCCGGGGTGCCCGCCCGATCAGCGGTTTCTGCGTCATGTCGGCCAGCGATACCCGCAGCCCCTCCACCCGGATCAGCGGTTCAGCGTCCATGCTGCCACTCCGTCTCGGCGGCCTGAACCTCGGCGCGCACGGCCTCGATCACCGCGTCGCTGACCGGCATCAGGCTGGCCCAGGGATCGGTGTATTTCGGCGTCGCGGCCAGCAGCGCGGCGGAATAGAGATGCGCCGGGCCACGGAAGAAGGCGGCCACCGTGGTATCCTCGACCAGCTTGCCCGCGTAAAGCACCGACAGGCTTTGGCACACCTTCGACACCACACCCAGATCATGCGTCACGAACAGCAGCGTCGTGCCGTGCCGCGCCTGCATCGCCGCGATCAGCCGCAGGATCTGCTTTTGCACCGTCACGTCCAGCGCCGTGGTCGGCTCGTCCGCGATGATCAGGCGCGGTTCGGCGGCAAAGGCCGAGGCAATCAGGATGCGCTGCCGCATCCCCCCCGAAAGCTCGTGCGGGTAACTGCGCATCACCCGGGCGGGGTCGGGAATGTGCACCTCGGCCAGCAGTTCCAGCGCCCGCGCCTCGGCTTTCGCGCGCGGCCAGCCGAGGATATCCACCAGCCGGTCGGTAACCTGGCCGCCGATCCGGCGCGAGGGGTTCAGCGCGGTCAGCGGGTCTTGCGGGATCAGCGCGGCATTGGCGCCCACCAGCCTGCGCCGATCCGCAGGCGCGAGCCGCAAAAGGTCGGTGTCGCCCAGCCAGATTTCGCCCTCCACCACCTCGACCGAGCGTGGCAGGATGCCGAGCACGGCCTTGCCGATCATGCTTTTGCCCGCGCCGCTTTCGCCCACCAGCCCGCGCACCTCGCCCGCCTCGACCTCCATCGAGACGGACCGCAACAGCCGCGCGCCGCTGTCGCGCATGGCGACCGACAGGTTGCGGATGCGCAGATAGCCGCTCATCGCAGCACCGGGTCGAAGCGGTCCTTCAAGCCTTCGCCGAACTGGCTGAAGCTGAGGACGGTCAGAAAGAGCGTGATCAGCGGGAACACCAGCACCCACCACGCCTGATGGATCGACAGCCGTCCCTCGGCGATCATGCCGCCCCAGGTCGGCTGATCGGTCGAGATCGAGAGGTTCACGAACGACAGGATCGCCTCGACAATCACCGAGATGCCCATTTCCAGCGACAGCAGCGCCACGATGGTGGGCAGCACGTTGGGCAGGATTTCCGCCAGCATGATCCGCCCGCGCGGCATCCCCGCCACCTGCGCCGAGGCGACGTAATCCATCGCGCCCTGATTCATCGCCTCGGCCCGGATCACGCGGGCAAAGCGGGTCCAGTCGATCACCACGATGGCGATGATGATCGACAAGAGCCCCGGCCCCAGCACCGCGATCAGTAGGATCGCGAACAAGACCGGCGGAAACGCCATCCAGATATCGACCAGCCGCGAGATCAGCCGATCCGCCCAGCCGCGATAATAGCCCGCGATCAGGCCAAGCGCCGAGCCGACGGTGGCGGTCAGCGTGCCCGCGACAAAGGCCACGATCAGCGCGATGCGGGCGCCCCAGATGATCCGGCTGAGCACGTCGCGCCCCAGGCTGTCGGTGCCGAGCCAGAAGCCGGGCGCGGCATCGGGCGACCAGACCGGCGGCAGACGGCCCGACATCAGGTCTTGCGCCAGCGGGTCTTGCGGGCTGATCAGCGGCGCACAAAGCGCCGCCACCAGCACCACGACCAGCCAGCCGCCCGACAGCCAGAGCCGCAGGCCAAGGCGGCGGCGGATCGCGGCGCGCCCGTCAAGCATGACGCAGCCGGGGGTTCAGCGCGGCATAGGTCATGTCGACGATCAGGTTCACCGCCGTGAAGATCAGCGCGAACAGGATCACGATGCCCTGGATCACCGGCAGGTCGCGGTTGATCACCGCGTCGATCGCCATGTTGCCCAGGCCCTCGTAGGAAAACAGCCGCTCCACGATCACGGTGCCGCCGATCAGAAAGGTGAACTGCACCCCGATCAGGGTCAGCGTCGGCAGGATCGCATTCGGCAGCGCCTCGCGCAGGATGACATGGTTTTCGCCATAGCCCTTGGTGCGGGTCAGGGTGACGTAATCGAGATGCATGGTTTCCTTCAGCGATTGCTTGAGCAACTGCCCGAGGATCGCCGCCAGCGGCAGCGCCAGCGCCAGCGCGGGCATGAACATGTGCGACAAGAGGTCGGCGGTCAGATCGAAGCGCAGCCGCAGGACGCTTTCGACCAGATAGAATTGCGTCGTGAACGGCAGCTTGAGGTCGGGCGTCACCCGGCCGGAAATCTGGAACACCGGCACCAGCACGCCAAAGAGGATGATGAGCAGAAGCCCCCAGAGGAAATCCGGCACCGACATCGCCATGCCGTTGACGACGTCGATCCCGGCCTCCACCCGCGTGCCGCGCTTGCGGGTGCCGGTCAGCGCCATCACCCCGCCCATCACCACCGCCATCAGAAGCGCCAGCACCGACAGTTCCAGCGTCGCGGGCAGCCGCCCCAGCACCAGCCCCAGCACCGGGCGGCGCAGCGAGATCGAGGTGCCGAAATCGCCGTGCAGCACGCCCCAGCCCCAGATCAGGAACTGCTGCGGGATCGACTTGTCAAAACCGTAGAGCGCCTTCAGATGCTCGATATCGGCGGGGGTCGCGCCGGGCGGCAGCATCATCGCGATCGGGTTGCCGGGCACGACCCGCACCACCACGAACACGATCACCGCCACCCCGAACAGGGTGACGGCGGTCGTCGCCAGCCGGGTCAGAATGGTTCTGAGCAAAAGCACGGGGTCTCTTTCCGGCAAAGGGGGCGCCCTGCGGCGCCCCCGACTGGTTCAGGCGCGTTTCATCAGCGCGGGCAGCAGCGCGCCCGAGCCGTGCGGCGTCACCTTCACGCGCTTGTCGAACAGGATCGGCTGCACGTATTGCAGCAGCGGCAGCACGTCGCCCTGTTCGGCCACATACTTGTCGACCGCCTTCCAGCCCGCGATGCGCTTGGCCTCGTCGGCCTCGCCCCACAGCGGGCCGATCATCGCGTCGACGTCGTCCGACTTCCACGACGAGTGCGGCGAGGGGCCGAACATCGCAAAGCCGGTCGAGGTGGTCGGATCGCCGATCGCATCGCCCCAGTTGTAGAACGCGGCGGGGGCCAGCTTGTGGGCGGCCCGCAACTCGTAGTGCTTGGCGATCTCGTAAACCTCGATCGTCGCGTCGATGCCGACCTTGCGCCACATGCCGACGATGGCCTGCACCATCTCGTAATCCTTGGGCTTGTAGCCCTTGGTGGTCTGGATGGTGAACTTCGCCGGCTTGTCGGTCGAATAGCCCGAGTCGGCCAGCAGCTTCTTCGCCAGCGCCGGATCGTGCGCCACCTTGATGCTGTCGTCATAGGCCGCGTAGCCCGGCGCATCGAGCGTGTCGATCGGCACGCCGTAACCCGACAGCAGCTTGTCGATGATCAGCTTCTTGTCGACCGCGTGACAGGCGGCAAGGCGGACGTTCTTGTCCTTCATGATGCTGTCGCTGTTGAGGAAGATCATGCCGATATCGGTGATCGGATGCGTCACGCCGTCCAGTTTGCCGCCCTTCTTCAGACGATCGAACTCCTCATAGGGCATTTCCAGCGTGACATGGGCATTGCCGGACTCGATCTCGGCCACCCGGCTGGCGGCGTCGGTGACGAACTTGATCGTCACGGTGTCGAAGTCGGGCTTGCCGCCCCAGTAGGTCGGGTTCGCCTTCAGCCGCACGAAGGCGTCACGCTCGAAGTGGTCGACCATGTAGGGGCCGGTGCCGATCGGCTTGGCCTCGAAGCCATCGGCGCCGACCTTGGTGTAATAGGCCTTGGGCAGCACGTAGCCGGTGAGGAACGACATCCACTTGAAGATCGTCGGGTCGAACTGGATCACGTCGCCGGTGATCTTGTTGCCGTCGATCTTGAAGTTGCCGATGTTCTTCCAGGTGAACTGGATCGGGTTGCCGGTCTTGGGGTCGGCCGCGCGTTCCAGCGACCAGACCACATCCTCGGCGCTGAACGGGCTGCCGTCGTGCCAGGTCACGCCGTCGCGCACCGTCATGTGGATCTGCTTGCGGTCATCGCTCCAGCCCCATTCGGTCAGGAGGCCGGGGCCGAAGCTGAGGTCGGGGTTCTGGGCGATGAACATGTCGAACACCGACTGGTAGATGCCCTGAATGGTCGGGTTCACCGCCGACCCGCCGACGGTCGGATCCCAGCTTGGCAGGTCGACGTTGTAGGCGATCACCAGTTCGTCAATCCCGGCGGCAAAGCTGGGCAGGCCGACGGAGGCAAAGGCGAGCGTGGCGGTGGATAACTTCAACAGACTGCGTCGTGTCATCTGGGTCATGGTTGGGTTTCCCTGTTGGTGGTTCTTGGTCTTCAGTGTCCGGCGAGGTCTTGCGCCAGCAGATACCCGGCCCCCGCGCCGGTTCCGGCCCCCGGCCAGACGGCGGCGCCGGTCAGGTGCAGCCCCTTGACGGGGGTCGAGCCGTCGGCCCTGCCCCGCGCGGGGCGGAACAGGAAGTGCTGCGCCAGGTGGTGGCTGCCGCAGACCTGATCGCCGCCGACCAGGTTGGGGTTGTCGGCCTCCAGTTCCAGCGGGCTGACGACGGCGCGCGCGATGATCCTGGCGCGGGTGCCGGGTGCGGCGGCCTCCAGCATGTCCAGCGCGCGCTCGGCCATCTGATCCTTCACGGTGGCCCAGTCGGTCGCCGTGATCCGGCCCGCCGCATCGCCCGCGATCACGCCGGGCACCATGCGGACCTGCAGCCACAGGATGTGCTTGCCCGCCGGCGCGCGGCCGGGGTCGATGGCGGTCGGCTGGCCCACCACGATCACCGGCTGGTCGGGCAGCAGGCCCGCCTTGGCCTGCGCGTAGGTTTTCGCCATCTGATCGAGCGAGGGCGCGAGGTGGACATAGGCGAACTGCCGCAGCTCGGGCCCCGCCGCCCAGTCGGGCAGATCATCCATCGCGAGGTGGATCATCAGCGTGCCCGGCGCATGGGCGAAGGCGGTCATCGCGGTGTCGAACGCCGCCTCGCCCGAGCCGCCGTCCAGCAGCCGCGCCAGCGCGCCCGGCGCCACATTGGCGATCACCGTGCGGGCCGCCATGATCCGGCGCCCGTCCGCCAGTTCGACGCCGGTCGCCCGGCCGCCCTCGCGCAGCACCCGCGCCACCGGGGCGTTGCATTCGATCGTGCCGCCGCGCGCCTGAACCATCGCCACCAGCGCGCGGATCATCGTGTCCGCCCCGCCCTTGCCCAGCACCATGCCGAAGGACTGGTTGGCCATCGCCTCCAGATAGGGAAACATCGCGCCGCCCGCGATGTCGGGCGCGAAATCGAGGTGCATCCCCCAGGCGCCCAGCGTCGCGCGCAGTTCGGGCGAGCGGAAGGTTTCGGTCAGCCACTGACGCGGCGACATCAGCAGGAAGCGGCCCAGATCGGCGCTGCCGCCAAACCCGTTGCGGCGCAATGTTTTGAACACGAAATATGCAAGCGCACGGAATTTCATCGGACTGCCGAGCAACCCGAACAGATCGGCCGCCCGATCCGGAAACCCGGCCACCAGCGCGCCCCAGGTCTTGGCGTCCTCGGGCGACAGCGCCGCTATCCGTTGCGTGGTGGCGGCCAGATCGGTTTCCACCCCGAGCCAGCGCCGATCGGGAAAGACCGAGGCGAAGCATTTCGCCACCGGCGCGAATTCCAGCCCGTGGCGCTGCAATTCGGCGCCATACTGGCGAAAGAAGGCCGATCCGGCGAACAGCGACAGGTTCATCGCGGCCCAGTCATGGCGAAACCCCGGCGCCGTCAGCGGCAGCGTCTTGACTGCGCCGCCGGGGGTCGCGGCCTGTTCATAGACCCCCACACGCCAGCCCTTCGCCGCCAGATGCGCCGCGCAGGCCAGGCTGTTGTGCCCGGCACCGATGATCACCGCGTCATGGGAAAGGTTCACGTCGCGCCCTCTGCTGCCACCTTCATATTTGCAAATGCATTTAATCCTGTCTAGTATATTGTCAGAAGCAACAGGGCGCCGCGGCAGACCCGGGAAGGCGCCAGAACAGGGAGTTCGGACGATGACCGCTGCCACCACTCTGCAAAGCCTGGGCGCACTTCTGATGTCGGGCGGGGTCGAGGTCATCGACCTCGCGGGCCCGCTCGGCCCTGATACGCCGCTTTTGAAACTGCCGCCGGATTTCGCCAAGGACACGCCAAAGATCGAGGTTCACAAGATCTCGGAATATGACAAGGACGGCCCGTTCTGGGCCTGGAACTGGCTGAAGATCGGCGAGCATTCGGGCACCCATTTCGACGCGCCGCACCACTGGATCACCGGCAAGGATTACCCCGACGGCTACACCGACACGATCCCGGTGCAGAACTTCGTCGCGCCACTGAACGTGATCGACTGTTCCGCCGAAACCGCCGCCAACCCCGATTTCCTGCTGAGCGCCGACGGCGTGAAGGCATGGGAGGCGAAACACGGCGCCATCGGCAAGGGCGAATGGGTGGTGATGCGCACCGACTGGGACAAGCGCAGCCATGACGAGGCGCTCTATCTGAACGCCAACGCGACCGGGCCGCACTCGCCGGGGCCGACCGTCGATTGCATCGAATACATCCTGTCGAAAGGCGCTTTGGGCTGGGGCACCCAGTGCATCGGCACCGACGCGGGGCAAGCGGGCGGCATGACGCCGCCGTTCCCGGCGCACAACCTGCTGCACAAGGCCGACCGCTATGGCCTGGCCAGCCTGGCCAACCTCGACAAGCTGCCCGCCAAGGGCGCGATCCTGATCGCGGCGCCCTTGAAGCTGGTCAAGGGAACCGGCAGCCCGATCCGGGCGCTGGCGCTGATCGCCAGGTAACGCGATGGATCGGGTCGATCACGTCATCATCGGCAGCGGCATCAACGCTTTGGTGGCCGCCGCGATGCTGTCGGGCAAGGGCGCCCGCGTTCTGCTGCTGGAACGCGAGGCCGAGATCGGCGGTTGCATGCGCACCGCCGAGATCACCCTGCCCGGCTTCCACCATGACGTGATGGCCGCCACCTTCGTGCTGTTCCTGACCTCGCCCGCCCATGCCGCCCTCGGGGCCGACCTCGCGCGGCATGGGCTGACGTTCTGCCCCACGCCGCACCCCACCGCCGTGCTGCGCCCCGATGGCCGCGCGCTGGTGCTGACCACTGACCGCGCCGCCAACGTGGCGGCCTTCAACGCGCTGGCGGCGGGCGATGGCGACCGCCACGCCGCCGACGTCGGCGCCATCGAGGCCGACGCGCCGTTCCTGTTCGCGCTCTTGGGCGGCGCGCTGTGGAGCTGGCCGACGCTGAAGCTGCTGCTGGCGCAGGCGTGGAAACGGGGGCCGCGCGGGCTGGCGACCTGGTTCGGGGGCGCGCTGATCCCGGCGCGGGGCTGGCTGGAAACCAGCTATGGCTCGGACATGGTGCAGGCGCTCTGGGCCCCTTGGGTCTTGCACACCGGGCTGACGCCGGAAAGCACGCTGTCGGGCCAGATGGGCAAGGTCATCGCCTTCGCGCTGGAGGCGGCGGGGGCGCCGGTGATCAAGGGCGGCGCCGGGGCGGCGGCCACCGCCTTCCGCAAGCTGATCGAGGAATGCGGCGGGGTGATCCGCACCGGGGTGGACGTGGACCGCATCACGGTCATGGCCGGGCGGGCAACCGGCGTGGTCACCGCAGCGGGCGAAACCATCGCGGCGGGCAGCGTCATCGCCTCGGTCACGCCGGGCCAGCTTTACCGGCGCCTGTTGCGCGACGACGCGCCCCCCACCGAAGCGGCGGCGGCGAAGGCGTTCCGCCACGGGCGCGGCGATTTTCAGCTTCACTTCGCGCTGAGCGAGGTGCCGGAGTGGCTGACCCCCGGCCTTGATCAGGTCGCGCTGATCCACTTGTCGGACGGCATCGACGCGGTGTCGAAATCCGCCAACGAGGCGGAACGCGGGATGCTGCCCGCGACGCCGACGATCTGCGTCGGCCAACCGCACCGGCTCGATCCCAGCCGCTGCCCCGACGGCCGTGCGATCCTGTGGCTGCAAATCCCCGACGCGCCGCGCGTCATCAAGGGCGACGCGGCGGGCGAGATCGCGACCACGCCCGACTGGACCGAAACCACCCGCGAGGCCTTCGCCGACCGGATCGAGGACATCCTCGCCCGCCATATCCGCGACTTCGACCGCATCAAGCTGGCCCGGCGCGCGTATTCCCCCGCCGATTTGCAGGCGATGAACATCAACCTTGTCGGCGGCGACCCCTACGGCGGCGCCTGTTCGATCGACCAGTTCTTCCTCTGGCGGCCGTTCGCGCAGCCGGGAACCGCCATCGCGCACCTGCATCCGATCGGCGCCTCGACCCACCCCGGCCCCGGTCTGGGCGGCGGCTCGGGGTTCCTCCTGGCGAAAAGGCTGGGCGCATGAACGATCTGGCCAAGCCGCCACAGGAGGACGTGCCGCGCCTGGGCGAGATCGGGCTGCACAACTACCCGCCCTATCTGATGAACCGCATCATGGGCCGCTACAACGCCAGCCTGCGCGACGACATGGGCGTGCTGGGCCTGACGACGCCGAAGATGCGCGCGCTGGCGGTGCTATCGGTGATCGACGGCATCCAGATCCGGCAACTGGCCGTTTATGCCGTGGTCGAACAATCGACGCTCAGCCGGGCGCTCGACGGGCTGGAGGCCGAGGGGCTGGTGCGCCGCGACAGCGACCCCGCCGACAGCCGCGCGACCCGCGTCACCATCACCGAGGCCGGGCGCAGCGCGTTCGAGACGCTGTGGCCGACGATGGCGCACAGTTACGCGCGCATGTTTGCGGGCATCCCGGCGGGCGAACGCGCGGCCTTCGTCGCGACGCTGCAAAAGATGCTGATCAACATCCGCAAACACGATTTCTGACGCCGGGACCGGCCGACAGGGGGCATGATGAATTCCACGACAACCGAACCGACCAAGGGCCCGCTTCCGGGGCTGCGCGGCATCGACCACATCGGCCTGACCGTGCCCGATCTGGATCAGGCGGCGGCGTTCTTCACCGACGTGCTCGGCTGCACCACGGTCACGCGCGTCGGCCCGTTCCGCGATGATAGCGGCAGCTTCATGGCCGACGTGCTGGACGTGCACCCCCGCGCGGTGATCGAGCGGATCGTGCTGCAACGCTGCGGCCACGGCAGCAACATCGAGCTGTTCAAATACACCGCCCCCGACCAGACCACGCTGCACCCGCGCAACAGCGACATCGGCGCGCATCATCTGGCCTTCTACGTCGACGACATCGACGCCGCCACCGCCAGCCTGCGCGCGCGCGGCATCGCGACCCTCATGGGCCCGATCCCGATCAGCGACGGGCCGGTGGCGGGCCAGTCGATCCTTTACTTCAAGGCGCCCTGGGGGCTGCAACTGGAACTGATCTCCTACCCCAAGGGCATGGCCTACGAGACCGGGGCCGACGCGGTCCTTTGGTCGCCCTGCAACCCGGCCGCCTGACGCGCCAGCAAGGAGACGGACATGGCCGAACGGTCTTTCGCGGAAGAGGTCGGAAAACTCCGCCTCGGCGCCGGTGACACCTTCACCGGCGAGGGCATCCTGGCCATCACCAAGGCGCTGCTGGAAAACGGCGTCGGCTACGTCGGCGGCTATCAGGGCGCGCCGATCAGCCACCTGATGGACGTGCTGGCCGACGCCGAGGAGATTCTGGCCGAGCTTGGCGTGCGCTACGAAGCGAACGCCTCGGAAGCGGCGGCGACGGCGATGCTGGCGGCCTCGGTGCACTACCCGATCCGGGGGGCGGTTACCTACAAGGGCCCGGTGGGGGTCAACGTCGGCTCGGATGCGCTGGCCAACCTCGCCTCGTCCGGCGTCACCGGCGGCGCGCTGATCATCGTGGGCGAGGATTACGGCGAAGGCTCGTCGATCATGCAGGAACGCAGCCACGCCTTCGCGATGAAAAGCCAGGTCTGGCTGCTGGACCCGCGCCCCAACCTGCCCTCGATCGTGCAGGCGGTGGGTCAGGGCTTCGCGCTGTCCGAAGCGTCGAACACGCCCGTCATGCTGATGGTGCGGATCCGGTCATGCCACGTCACCGGCACGTTTCCGACGCGCGACAACCGGCGCCCCCCGCTGACGGTGAAGGACGCGCTGGCCCATCCGCGCAGCGATTTCAACCGCGTCGTGCTGCCGCCGATGTCCTTCGTGCAGGAACAGGACAAGGTGAAGAACCGCTGGCCCGCCGCGCAGGCCTTCATCACGGCGCAGGGGCTGAACGAACGCTTCGGCCCCGATGCGGCGCCGGTCGGGATCCTGTTGCAGGGCGGCATGTACAACGGCGTCATCCGGGCGCTGCAACGGCTGGGGCTGGCCGATCTGCACGGCGAGACGCAGGTGCCGCTTTATGTGCTGAACGTCACCTATCCGCTGGTGCCAGATGAGTTTCTGACGTTCTGCGACGGCAAGGAGGCGGTGCTGGTCATCGAGGAAGGCCAGCCCGAATTCCTCGAACAGGCCTTTGCCGCGATGCTTTACCGCGCGGGCCACACGATCCGGCTGCACGGCAAGGACGTGCTGCCGATGGCGGGCGAATACACCGGCCAGGTGATGCTGGACGGGATCGAGGGCTTCCTGCGCAAGGCCGCGCCCGGCTATCTGCCCGCACAGCGCCGCGCGCCCAATGCCGAAAAGGCGCCGGTCCCCGACCTGTCGAAAACCGTGCCGATCCGCCCGCCCGGCTTCTGCACCGGCTGCCCCGAACGCCCGATCTTCGCCGCGCTGAAGATGGTGCAGGGCGAACTGGGCCAGCACCAGATCGCGGGCGACATCGGCTGCCACCTCTTCGCCTGCCTGCCGCCGTTCGAGATCGGCGGCTCGACCATGGGTTACGGCCTCGGCCCCGCCTCGAACGCGGCCTTCGACGGCGGCGGCGAGAAACGCTCGGTCGCGATCCTCGGCGATGGCGGGTTCTGGCACAACGGGTTGTCGTCCTCGATCGGCAACGCGGTGTTCAACAAGTCCGACTCGGTCACCGTGATCGTCGACAACTTCTATTCCGCCGCGACCGGCGGGCAGGACGTGATGTCCTCGCGCGCCGACAACCGCTCCAAATCCACCCAGCACCCGATTTCCAAGGCGCTGCAAGGCGTCGGCGTCGACTGGGTGCGCCAGATCGACCGCACCTATGACGTGCCCAAGATGCTGGCGACGCTGCGCGAGGCGCTGACCACCGACTACAGCGGCCCCAAGGTGATCGTCGCCTCGTCGGAATGCATGCTCAACAAGCAGCGCCGCGAAAAGCCCCTGCGCAATCAGGCGATCAAGGAGGGTCGCCGGGTCGAAACCCCGCGCTTTGGCGTGGACGAGGAGATCTGCACCGGCGATCACGCCTGCATCCGGCTGTCGGGCTGCCCCTCGCTCAGCCTCAAGCGGCTCGACGATCCGCTGCGCGACGACCCGGTGGCGTCGATCGACCAAAGCTGCGTCGGCTGCGGCAACTGCGGCGAGGTGGCGGATGCCGCGATCCTCTGCCCCTCGTTCTACCGCGCCGACGTGGTGCACAACCCCGGCCCGTGGGAACGCCGCCGCGCAGGCTGGCGCGCCGCGGTCATCGGCTGGTTGCAGGCCCGCCGTCAGCGCGGGCGGCTTGATTTTTCGGCGGGTGCGGCATGAGCGTGCTGGCCCCAATCGACGCCGACCCGCGCCTCGGCGGCATCCTGAAGCTGGCGGTGATGGCGGTCGGCGGTCAGGGCGGCGGCGTCTTGACCGACTGGATCGAGGCGGTCGCCCGCGACGGCGGCTACGCGGTGCAGGCCACCTCGGTCGCGGGCGTGGCACAGCGCACCGGCGCCACGATCTACTACATCGAGATGGCCCCCTCGGGCGACCGCGCGCCGGTCTTCGCCCTGCTGCCCGCGGCGGGCGACGTCGATATCCTGGTCGCCGCCGAGTTGATGGAGGCGGGCCGCGCCATCCTGCGCGGCTTCGTCACGCCCGACCGCACCACCCTGATCGCCTCGACCCACCGCGCGCTGGCGGTATCGGAAAAGACGGTGCCCGGCGACGGCATCGCCAGCGCCGACGAGGTGCTGGCGGCAGCCGAGATTGCCGCACAGCGCACGATCCTGTTCGACATGGAAAAGATCGCGGTGGAGTCCGGCACCGTGATCTCGGCCAGCCTCTTTGGCGCGCTGGCGGGCTCGGGCGCCCTGCCCTTTCCGCGCACCGCGTTCGAGGCGGCGATCAAGGGCTCGGGTCGCGGCGTCGAGGCAAGCCTGCGCGCCTTCGCCCGCGCCTTCGACGCGGCGCAAAAGGGCGCCGCCGCGCCGGGGAAAGCCGCCGCCAAGCCCGCCCCCACGACCCCGCGTGGCGCCCCGAAGCTCATCGGCCAATGGGCCGCCCTGACCGCCGCCGCCGAAGCGCTGCCCGCGCCGGTGCAGCCGATGGCGCTGGTTGGCTTGCGCAAGGTGGTGGATTTTCAGGATATCGCCTACGGCCGCGAATACCTCGACCGCCTCGCCACCGTGCAGCGCGCCGACAGCGTGGCGCACGACTGGGTGCTGACCCGTGAATCCGCGAAATACATCGCCAACGCAATGGCCTATGACGACGTGATCCGGGTCGCCGACCTCAAGACCCGCGCGCCCCGCCTTGGCCGCATCCGCGCCGAGATGGGCGCCACCGGGGCCACGCTGTTGCAGGTCACCGAATTCCTGCACCCCCGCGCCGAGGAAATCGTCAGCCTCCTCCCCCCGAGCCTCGGCACCACGATCGAGGCAAGCCCCGCCCGCATGGCCTGGATCGACCGGCGCTTCGGCACCGGCCGACGGCTGCGCAGCGACAGCCTTGGGGCCTTCGCGCAACTCTACCTGCTCGGCGGTCTGCGCGGCTGGCGCCGCCACACCCTGCGCCATCAGCGCGAACAGCAGCACCTGAACGGCTGGCTTGCCGCCGCCCTCGCCCAGACGCCCGAGCGTTACGATCTGGCGGTCGAGGTGATCCGCACCCGCCGCCTGATCAAGGGATATTCCGACACCCACACCCGGGGTCTCACGAAATACGACCGCGTGATGGCGGGCATTGCGCTGGTCGCCGCCCGCCCCGACGCCGCCGACTGGGCCCGGCGCCTGCGCGAGGCCGCGCTGAAGGACGAGGCGGGTGCTGCGCTCGACGGCGCACTGCTGACGATCCGGTCGTTCGTCTGAAACGCGCAGCACCCGCCCCGTCTTTCGGTCCTCAAGTATCCCGGGGGTCCGGGGGCTGGCCCCCGGCTTCGTCGCAACCTCAGCGGATGCCGCGCGCCTCCAGGATCGGCAGCACGGTGTCGCGGAAATAGGGGAACTCGGCGACATAATCGACAAAGCTCAGCGTGGTGCCGCGGAACCCCGCCGCCTGCAGCGCGCAGATCCCGTCGGCCACCTGTTCCGGCGTGCCGATCAGCGGAAAGCCACCGTGCCCGGCCGCCATCAGGTCGCGGATATGGGCCAGCAAGTCATGCGGAAAGCTTTGCGCATGGGCGAACTGCAAGCGCACCAGATTGTCGACCGCGACCCAGTCGGCGTTGGTCTTGGCGGTGTGCTCCAGGTAGGCCCGCGCCTCGGCCTCGGTCGGGCGGCAGATGACGTGGCTGAAGGTCAGCACGTCGACCTTGCGGCCCTTCGCCGTGGCCTGATCCTTCAGCTCCGCGATCTCGGCGGTGGATCGGCTCAGGTCGATCGCCGGGGTGAACAGGAAGTTCGCGTTGTCGGTGGCAAAGCCGCGCCCCTGCGGTGATCCCGCCGCGTTGATGATCGGCACCGTGCCGCGCAGCGGTTTGGGATCGCCCTTCACGCCCTTGAGGTGGAAATACTTGCCATCCCAGTCAAAATGCTCGTCCGAGGTCCAGAGCTTGCGCACCACGTCGAACCATTCCTGCGCATAGCCATAGCGCGTTTCGTGATCATCCGGCAGCGTCAGGCCAAGCGCCTCGTATTCCGGCTTGTTCCAGCCCGCCACGATGTTCAGCCCGGCCCGGCCCGCGCCGATCTGGTCGATGGTGGCGATCTGCTTGGCCACCACCACCGGGTTGTTCGCGGCGGTGTGGATCGTCGCGAACACCGCGATCTTCTTGGTCGAGGCCAGCAGCCCGGCGGCCCAAGTCATCGTTTCCAGCACACCGCCGTGGAAATCGGTCTCGCCGCCATAGCCGATCCAGCGCGCGATCGGCAGCATGAAGTCGATCCCCGCGTCATCGAGCATCTGCCCGAGTGCGAGGTTATTCGCCCAACTGTTCACCCAGCGTTCCGGCACCTTGGTGACGGTCATGCCAGACGAGCAGTTGGACGAAAACGTGCCCAGCAGAAAGCGGTCGCCCGCCAGCATCGGGTTGTCGGTCATGGTTGGTTTTCCCTGTTGATTTGATTTTATGATAGAAAGTCTATCGTAAATTCAATTTGCGTCAACCGCGATGATTGCCCAGACTGCACCGCGATGCAGGAGGCAGGAATGGCGCGCAAGCCCTTGGAACCGAAGGATGCCACCCCGCGCGAGGCGCTGGATTACCGCTGGCATCTGGCGCAGAGCGGGGTCGAGATCGACACCACCGAACTGGAATTCGCGCTGATGCGCGCGACCGAGGGATTCGGGCGCTGGCAGTCGGAATGCCTGGCGGGCGTGGTCGATCTGGCCGCCACCGGGCCGGAAAACGCGCTGCTGCACATCATCCGGATGAACGAGCGGCCGAAGACCATCAAGGATCTGGCCCGGCTGACCAACCGCAACGATGTGCCCAACATCCAGTATTCGCTGCGCAAGCTGATCGGCGCCGGGCTGGTGGAGCGCAAGGGCTCGGGCCGGGCCGGTGTCACCTACGAGGTGACGGCGACGGGGCGCAAGGTGACCGACGATTACGGCGACCTGCGCCGCCGCCTGCTGATCACGGCGATTGCCGCCCTGCCCGACCTGCCCGCCCGGATGCAGGAGGCCGCGCGGACGCTGAACCTGCTGTCGGGCCTTTACGAGGAGGTCGCGCGGGTCGCGGCCACCCATCGGCGCGCCTGAGGGGTCAGCCCACCGCCGCGCCCAGAACCTCCAGCATCCGGTCCACCCCCGCGGCGGTCGTCATCACCCCCGGCGACAGGCGCAACAACTGCCCGCGCGCGTCGGCAAAGACGCCCGCCGCGCGGAACCCGGCCAGCACCCCGGCGGCGGGCACCCGGTCGGGCAGGCGCAGCATCACGCTGCCACCCCGCTCGGTCTCGTCGCGCGGGCTGACCTGCGGCAGGCCAAGGCCGTCCAGCCCCTCGATGATCCGCGCCGACAGGGCGCGGTTGTGCGCCAGGATCGCCGCGTGGTCCTGCGCCGCGTGCCAGTCGAGCGCGGGCAGGCTGGCCGCTGCCGCCATCACCCCCGGCGTGCCGGTATCGAAGCGGCGGATATCGGGCGCATAGGCGAACTTGTCCAGCGCCCAGGAAAACGGGTTGTCCTGACTGAACCAGCCGCGCAGCTCGGGCTGGCAGGCGGCGATCAGGCTTTCGGCAACCTGCAATATCCCGGCGCCCGGCGTGCCGCACATCCATTTCAGGCTGGTCGAGATGGCGAAATCCACCGCCGGTTCCGCCACGCTGAACGGGATCAGCCCCGCACCTTGGGTGATGTCCACCCCCACCACGCTGCCCATCGCCCGCCCCTGCGCCACCAGCGGCGCCAGATCGCAGCGATGCGACGAGATCGAACTGACCCAGGTGATCAGCCCCAGCCCCACATCCGGGCCCCAGCGGTCGGCCATATCCTCATCGCGCACCCAGGCCTCGCCCTGCCGGATCGGCACGGTGTCGAGCGTAAAGCCCAGCCGCGGCGCAAGGCCGGTCAGCAGGAAGTGGTTGCTGGGAAAGCAATCCGCCCCCACCAGCACGCGCTTGCCCTTCAGCCGCCCCGCAGGCAGCGCGGTGATCAGCGCATGCAGCGCGGCGGTGACGTTTTCGGTGGTGGTCAGGGTGCCGGGGGCCGCCCCGATCAGCGCCGACCAGCGGTCGATGAAGCGCTGCCGCAGCGGCAGGATCGCGCCCCACTGGCCATCGTCGGGCGCGCCCCAGGCGGCGGCGAAGGACGCCATCGCGGCGGCCAGATCGGCGGCCTTGCCGGGATACTGGCCGATCGAGTGGTACAGGAAATAGGCGGAACCGTCGGTCATGCTGTGCTGTCTCATCTCTCGTTGTGCCTCAGTGGCCGCCCTTGCGTTTGTAGCGCCGCTCCAGCCGCCCGGTCAGCCGCACCAGCGGCCAGAGGATCGCCACATAGATCAGCGCCGCGCCGATCAGCGGCGTCGGGTTGGCAAACAGCGCCTGCGCGTCGGTCGCCTGTTTCAGCAGGTCGTTCATCGCCACCACCGAGGCCAGCGAGGTATCCTTGATCAGCGACACCGAACTGGAGGCAAGCGGCGGGATCACCAGCCGGATCGCCTGCGGCAGCACCACCTTCTGCATGGTGCGCCAGAACGGCAGCCCCAGCGATTCCGACGCCTCGAACTGGCCGCGCGGCACCGCCTCGATGCCCGCCCGCACGATCTCGGCGGTATAGGCGGCCATCACCATCGACAGCGCGATCGCGGCGGCCTGAAACGACGAGAAGGTGATGCCGACAAAGGGCAGCGCGTAATAGATCAGGATCAGCACTACCAGCATCGGCATCGCCCGCATCAGGTCGATGTAGAGGATCGCCAGCAGGCGCAGCAGACGCGGCGCGTAAAGCCGCATCAGACAGACCAGAACCCCGCCGACACTGCCCAGAACGATTGCGGTCGCGCCGAGCATCAGCGTGTTGCCGAGCCCGCGGATCAGAATGGGAAACGCCCGCAACAGGACGCTCCAGTTGAAGAAAATGTCGATGGCGTTCATGCGGGCGTCCGGCGCAGAGGGGGATAGGCGGCGGCCTCACGGCCGCCACCCGCGCCGGTCAGTCGGCCGAGGTCGGCACCGGCATCGCGGTCAGCGTCACGCTGCCCGCCGCCGGGTCCACGCCGAACCATTTCTTGTAAAGCGTCGCCATCGTGCCGTCGGTCTTGATCTCCGACAGGGTGCTGTTGATCTTGTCGAGCAGGTCCGAGCCCTTCGGCAGCATGAAGGCGAACTTCTCGCCGGTCGGGATCTCGATCGGCACGGCCAGCCCCTTCATCTGGGTCATCGCATAGCGCAACCCGACGACATCGTTCGCCACCGCATCCACCCGCCCGGCGGTCAGGTCGGTCAGCATGTTGGCGACGGTGTCATAGCTCTTGTAGTCCTTGTAGCCCATCTCGGCCTGATGGTCCTTCATCCACTTCTCGCCGAACGAGGTGGCGATGGAGCCCACCGTCTTGTCCTTCAGATCGGCCAGCACCTTGATGCCCGCGCCGTCCTTGGTGGCGATCCCCAGCGCGCCGGTGACGATCGGCTGGGTGAACGACTGGCTTTGCAGCCGGTCATCGGTGATCGTCAGCGACGAGATCACGATATCCACCCGGTGCGAGGCCGAGGCAACGAAGAGCGCCTTGAAATCAAGGCCCTGGATGTCGGTCGTCATGCCCATCCGCTTGGCGATCTCGTTCACGATATCGACCTCGAAGCCCTGGAACGCGCCGCTGGCGTCCTTGAATTCCCACGGCGGGTTGGCGGGGTAGGACCCCACCTTCAGCACCCCGGCCGCGATCCCCTGCACGGCCGAAACGGCCAGCGCCGCCCCGGCGATCAGACCCATGAGGGCCCGGCGATTCAACGTCATGTGTAACCTCCTGTCGCTGCCGGACAGTCTGTCCGGTCTGTTTGTTTGCCGCCAGCGTCCCGCCAAACCGGGCCGCCGATCCCAAATGCTGCCATGATTCCGATGGCGCACCTAGTATTATTTCAAGCTTGAAGGAAGACTCGCCCACACATCTTTACCCCCTCGCATCCAGCGCATCGCGCAGCATCGCCAGCGGCAGATGCGCGTTGGGCGCATAGCGCATCAGGCCGTGCCACGGGATCGGCGATGGCGGCCCGCTTGGCACCGGCAATGCGGCCGCCGGAACCCCGCTCGTCCAGTCGGCCAGCACCCGGCCGAGCATCGTCGTCATCGCGATACCGCGCCCGTTGCAGGCGATCCCGGCGACCAGGCCGGGGGCAGGCTCGATCAGATGCGGCAGGAAATCCGGCATCACCGCCGCCATGCCCGACCACGCGAACTGCACCGGCGGCAGATCGGGCAGGTCGAGCAGGCGCGACAGCCGCCGGTGGATCGCGCGCGGCACCCGATGATCCGCACCGGGGCCGAGGATGTGCATGCCCCCGCTGATCAGCCGGTTGGCGGCATCGAAGCGGAAGGTGAAAAGGTTGCGCCGCGTGTCCGACACACATTGGCCGCCCGGCAGCAACCGCGCGCGCACCTCGGCGGGCAGCGGCGCGGTGGCGATCTGGAACACCTTCAACGGGAAAAACGACCGCGCCACAGCGGGTTGCAGCGCGCCGACATGCGCGTTCGTGGCCAGCACGACCCGCCTGGCCCGGACCGATCCGGCGCCGCTGCGGGCGATCCAGCCGCCGCGCTCGGGCGCCAGATCGGTGACCGGCGTGTCCTCGAAGATCGTCGCCCCGGCCCGTTCGGCCGCCCCGGCCAGCCCGCGCGCATAGGCGACCGGGTTCAGCACCCCGCCCGAACGGTCGATCCAGCCGCCCGCATAACCGCGCGCGCCCGTCATCTGCGCGACCTGGTCGGCGTCGAGCACCTCGGCCGGGCGGCCGCATTCGGCCCATTGCCGGGCGCGCGCGCGGATCACCGTCATCGCAGCGGCGGTTGGCGCGGGCTGGATCCAGCCGCTTTGCAGCGCGTCGCAGGCGATGGCGTGGTCGCGGATCAGCCCGAACACCAGATCGGCGCTTCCGGCGGCGAACGCGACCAGCCGGGCGCCCTTTTCGGGGCCAAGCCGTGCCAGCACCGCCTCGGGGTCCACCCTGGCGAAGTTCGGCACCACGAAGCCCGCGTTGCGCCCGCTGGCACCCGCCGCGATCCGCTCGCGCTCCAGCACCACCACGCGCAGGCCCGCCGCGGCGGCGTGCAGCGCGCAGGACAGGCCGGTGAATCCGCCACCGACGATCAGCAGGTCGGCCTCGACCGCATCGGCGAGCGGCGGGCGTGGCGCGACCGCGCCGCTGACGACATGCCAGAGCGAAGGCGTCACGCGTCGCCCCCGCCCGGTTTCGCCTTGCGCCGCGCCGGGCCGAAGAAGCCCTGCGGCCGCGCCAGCAGGATGATGCAGAGCATCACGCCGATCGCCACGATCTGCAACGCGGCGGCGCGGGCCTGAAACGCGGCGGGCACCAGCGCGGCCGTCAGCGCCCCCGCGCCGACCCAGACCGCCCAGACCACCACCGCCCCCGCCAGCGCCCCCCGGTTGGAGCCGGAGCCCCCGACCATCAACATGGCCCAGACCTGAAACGTCAGTGTTGGCAAGTAGTTGTCTGGCGCAATGAAGCCGATCAGATGGGCCTGCACGGCGCCCGCCAGCCCCATCACCGCGCCGCCCGCCGCGAAGGCCTGGATGCGGTAGGATCGCGCGCTCTTGCCCAGCGAGATCGCCGCCCTCTCATCCTCGCGCAGCGCCCGCAGCACCCGGCCCCAGGGGCTTTTCGACAGGTGCTGAAGCGCCAGATAGGTCACCAAGGTCACCCCAAGAACGACCGCGAAGTTGCTGAAATTGAACAGAACCGGGCGATCCGCCAGGGCCCCGAACGGACGCGGGATGAAGGCCACGCCGAACGGCCCGCCGGTCAGCCCGGTGGCGTTCAGCGCCACCAGTTGCGTCACCACGGCCACCCCGAAGGTGGTGATGGCCAGGTAGTCGGCCTTCAGCCGCAGCGTGGCAAAGCCGGTCAGCGCCGCCGCCGCCCCCGCCAGCGCCATCGCGCCAAGCCAGCCCACCGCGATCGGCAGCCCGAAGCCGCCGATCCGGTCCACCACCGCGGGCGTCGTCAGCAGCGCCGAGGTATAGGCGCCGATCGCCACAAAGCCCGCAATGCCGACGTTGAAGAGCCCGGTCAGCCCCCATTGCAGGTTCAGCCCCAGCGCGATCAGGCCGAAGATCAGCGCGGTGGACAGGAAGAACGCGGCATAGCCCAGCAGGTCGATCATCGCTCGCGTACTCCGAACAGGCCGTTGGGGCGGACCAGCAGCACCGCCATCAGGATGACGAAGGCGACCGCCTGCCGCCACTCGGCGCCGATCAGTTGCACGGCGCCCGCCTCGGACAGGCCGATGATGAGACCGCCCAGCACAGCGCCAGGCACGCTGCCGATGCCGCCAAGAATGGCGGCCGCGAACATCGGCAGCAGCAGGTCAAGCCCCATCAGCGGCCGGATCTGCACGATGACGCCCACCATGATGCCCGCCGCGCAGGCCAGCGCGCCACCCAGCATCCAGGTGGCACGCACCACGCGCGCCACGTCGATGCCGACCACCTGCGCCAGCGCCGGGTTCTGGCTGTAGGCCTGCATCTCGCGCCCGGTGCGACTGCGGGTCATGAAGATGTGCATCGACGTGACCAGAATCGCCGTCATCCCCAGCAGCACGATCTGGTCGGGCGTGATGCGGATGCCCCAGCCGATCGGCATCGCCATCTGGATGCTGCGGCTGAAATAGGTCGGGCGCGAGGTGAAGGTGAACTCCAGCAGGCTGCGCAGCGCCATCGAGGCGCCAAAGCTCGCCATCACCACGATGATCGACTGGCCCCGCGCCCTGAGCCGGGCGAACAGCACCGCATCCAGCGCCAGCGCCATCAGCCCGGTCAGCACCATGCCCGCCAGCCCCGCCACGATCAGCGGCCAGCCGAAGGACAGCGGGCCGAGCGGCGCAGTGGCGCCGAACACCGCGCCGATCAGACCGACCAGCGTCAGCGTGGCATAGGTGCCCCAGGCCATGAAATCGCCGTGCGCGAAGTTGGAAAAGCGCAGGATCGAATAGGTCAGCGTGATGCCGATGGCGCCAAGGCCGACCATCGAGCCGGACAGCAGTCCGTCAACCAGGAATTGCAGGTTCACCGCGCGCCCTCCTTGCGTTGGCCAAGGTAAAGCTCGGCAATGATCGGGTTGTGCCAAAGGCTTGCCGCCGGACCCTCATGCGCTACATGACCTTCGACCAGCACATAGGCGCGGTCGCCGATCGCCAGCGCGGCGCGGGCGTTCTGTTCCACCAGCACGATGGTCAGGCCCGCACGGCGAATTTCGGTGAGCTGCGCAAAGACCATCTCGACGAACTTGGGCGACAACCCGGCCGAGGGTTCATCCAGCATCAGCACGCGCGGATGCACGATCAGCGCCCGCGCCACCGCCAGCATCTGGCGCTGGCCACCCGACAGGCTGCCCGCAGGCAAGCGGCGCTGGCGCGCGAGGTCGGGGAACATCTGGAACATCTCGTCCATCCGGGGCACGATCTCGGCGCGCGGCAGCACCCCGGCCGAGACCCGCAGGTTGTCCTGCACCGACAGCAGCGGAAAGACGTTTTCCGTCTGCGGCACGAAAGCGAGGCCACGGCGCACCATCAGATGCGCGGGCAGTTGCGTGATTTGCCGCCCGTCGAGCGAAACGGTGCCGGAGGTCACTGGAACAAGGCCAGCTATTGCCTTGATAAGACTTGATTTACCGGCGCCATTCGGGCCAAGGATCACGACGATTTCCGCCGCATCCGCCCGGATCGTGGCACCGCGCACGATCGAGAGGCCAGGTTCGTATCCGGCGACGAGCGCCTCGACCTGAAGGATCGCCGTCATCCGGTGCCCCCCAGATAGGCGTCGATCACGCGCGGGTCGCGCGCCACCTCGTCCGGCGTGCCCTCGCAGAGCGCGGCGCCCGAGGCCATCACCAGCACCCGGTGGCACAGGCGCGTCACCATGTCGATGTTGTGCTCGATCAGCAGGAAGGTCACGCCGCGCGCGTTGATGGCACGGATGCGGTCGATGATCACCTCCAGCAGGGTGGCGTTCACCCCGGCGGCGGGCTCGTCCAGCAGGATGATGCCGGGGTCGGCCATCAGCACGCGGGCCAGTTCGAGCAGCTTGCGCTGACCGCCCGACAGGATGCGCGCCGGTTCATCCGCAAGGCGGGCCAGCAGCACGAGGTCCAGCAGGCCGCGCGCCTTGTCACGCGCCGCGCGTTCTTCTGCGGCGATGCGGCGGGGGGCGGTGAAGTTGGCCCAGAACCGCTCGCCGGTCTGATGTTGGCGGGCCAGCAGCATGTTGTCGATCAGGGTGAGATCGGGAAAGGGGCGCGGAATCTGGAACGTGCGGCCAAGGCCCATCGCGATGCGGCGATGCGCGGGGCCGCCTGCCACCTCGACCCCGTTCAGGCGGATCGAGCCGGTGGTGGGTGCGACCGACCCCGCCAGCAGGTCGAACATCGTCGTCTTGCCCGCCCCGTTCGGGCCGATCAGGCCCAGAATCTCCTGCGGGGCGACCGCGAACGACAGGCCATCGACCGCGGTGACGCCACCAAACCGCTTGGTCACGTTCTGCGCTTCCAGCACGGGCGCCTGAACCGGGGGGACGGTGGGCATCGACACGTCCTATCTTTGATGTGTGATCACACTTGATTTGATCACGTTATCGGCGCCTAATGGTTCCTGCAAGATGATTCCTTTTCGGAGGCGCGGCACGCAATGAACGAAAAGGCAGGCCCGATGGGCACCAGCCTTGAACCGGTGGGGCGCGAGACCGTGCAGGATCGCGTCTATGCCGAACTGCGCCGCGCGCTGATCGGCGGGCTCTTTGCGCCGTCGCAGGTGCTGACGATCCGCGGGCTCGCCGATGCGCTGATGACCTCGACCATGCCGGTGCGCGAGGCGCTGGGGCGGCTGATCTCGGAACAGGCGCTGGAGGCGCTGCCGAACCGCACGATCCGGGTGCCGCCGATCACGCTGGAGCGGATCGCCGACCTGTTGCGCGCGCGCGTGCTGATCGAGGGCGAGGCGATCGCGCTGGCGGCACCGCGGATGGATGCACGGCGGCTGGCGGCGGCGCGCGAAATCATGACCGAGTGGCAGCGTCTGCGGCTTGGCGGCAATCCCGAGACGGTGGATCGCGAGGTGGCGCTGAATCAGGCCTTCCATTTCGAGATTTACCATGCCTGCGGGTCATCCGTGCTGATCCCGATGATCGAAAGCCTGTGGCTGCAATCGGGCCCCTGCACGCGCGCCGCGATCTTTGCCTTTTCCGAGGCGGGCGAAAGCGATGCGGCGCTGTTTCATCTGCGCATCCTGGAGGCGCTGGAGGCGGGCGACGCGGGTGCTGCGCGGGCGGCACTGGTGGCCGACATCAGCCGCCCCTTCGCGTTCCTGCGCGAGAAGCTTTTGCACGAAGGAGTGACGGCATGACGGGCTTGATCGGAATCTCGGAGCCGAAATCGGGGCTGGCGGTGCGCGCGGCACTCGTCGGCGCGAAGGCGCCGGTGAACACCGCATTCCTGTGGCGCTGGCTGGCGCAGGAGCGCGTCGTGCCCGCGATCCACGCGATCTGGACCGGCCCCGAGGTTTCCTGCCCGATCCCGCACGATCAGTTGGGCGGCGAGGATGCTCTGCCGCCCGAAAATGCCACGCTGACCCCGCAGCCCGGCGATGTGGTGCTGGCCTATGTGGCGGCCCATGTCTGGGGTGGCAACCCGGTGCCGATCTTCGATGTCGGCCTCTTTTACGGCCCCGGTGGGCGGATGCTGTTTCCGATCGGCTGGCTGGCCGGTTCGGTGGTGGCGCAGGTGATGCCCGCCGACATGGCCGCCTTCGCCGCCGCCTGCGGCCGCATCCGCCAGACCGGCGCCTGCGAGATCACCTTCCGCCGCCTGCCGGAGGCCAACGCATGAGCGACGCCTTCGAACTCTTTGATCTGAGGGTAGAAATCGTGGCGCCTGAGGGGGCGACGATCTACTGCGGCAGCCCCGGCGACTGGTTCGAGCTGCGCGGCGAGCAGTTGCATCTGCCGCCGGGCCAGAGCTTTTCGATCTACTCGCTGGCCGCCATCCTGCCGCTGTTGCCCGCCAAGCAGCGCCAGACCCATCCGAACGACTGGATGACCTCGGACGCCGAGGTCGCCTGCCCCGACCCCCACTGCCCCTCGCGGCTGCGCATCACGCGGATCGGCAAGCGCCGGTTCAGCCATGCCGAGACCACCGCCGTTCCCCTGCCCCGGAGTGCCGAATGACCGCCGTTCCCACCTTCACGCTGCGCCCCGGTCACGAGATTTCGCGTGTCATCCGCGGCGGCTGGCAACTGGCGGGCGGTCACGGCCCGGTCGACCGCGCCCAGACCATCGCCGACATGGTGGCCTTCGCCGAGGCGGGCATCGTCACCTTCGACTGCGCCGACATCTATACCGGGGTGGAGGAGATGATCGGCGCCTTCCGCATGGACTACCTGCACACGCACGGCGCCGAGGCTTTGGCGAAGGTGAAGGTGCACACCAAGCTGGTGCCCGACCTTGAAGACCTCGCCACGCTGGACCGCGCCTATATCCGCCGCATCGTCGAGACCTCGCTGAAGCGGTTGCGGACGGAACGGCTGGACCTCGTGCAGTTCCACTGGTGGGATTACGCGGTGCCGCGCTATCTCGACGCCGTCGGCTGGCTGGGCGAGATGCGGCGCGAGGGCAAGGTGGCCCATATCGGCGGCACCAACTTCGACACCGCGCGCACGCTGGAAATCATCGGCGCCGGGGTGCCGCTGGTCTCGATGCAGGTGCAATACAGCCTGATGGACGCGCGGCCGGAACGGCTGCTGGCCAAGGCGGCGCAGGCGCATGACATGTGGATCCTGGCCTACGGCTCGGTGGCGGGCGGGTTTCTGGGCGACCGCTGGCTGGGCCAGCCGGAGCCGGTGGGCGAACTCGAAAACCGCTCGCTGACGAAATACAAGCTGATCATCGACGATTTCGGCGGCTGGGAGCTGTTCCAGGCGCTGCTGCGCTGTCTGCGCGCCATTGCCGACCGGCACGCCACCGACATCGCCACCGTGGCCAGCGCCGCGATGCTGGAACGCCCCGCGGTGGCGGCGGTGATCGTTGGCGCGCGCAACCGCAGCCATCTGGCGCGCAACCTTCAGGTCGCCAGCCTCAAGCTGACCGAGGCCGACCGCGCCGAGATCGGGGCGGTGCTGGCGCAGGGTCAGGTGCCCGAGGGCGACACCTATACGCTGGAACGTGACCGCGGCGGGCGACATGGCCAGATCATCAAGTATAACCTCAACAAGGCATCCTGAGCAGGTGCCAAGGCCGCCGGACAGGCCTGACCCGACGGCCGCGACAATCAACAGGTTTCCAACCCAACGGATGAGGATGAAGATGAAAACGTCAATGATTGCTATACTTTCCGGGATGATGCTGATGCCCGTCGCGGCCTCGGCCTGCGACATCACCGTGGGCCTTGTGCTGGAACTGACCGGGCCCGCGGGCGAATACGGGCAGGCCGGCGCCAAGTCGGTGGAAATGGCCTTCCGCGACCTGAACGACGCGGGCGGCGTGGCGGGCTGCACGCTCAAGACGGACACCCGCGACAGCCAGACCCAGGCCAACGTGGCGGTGGATGCCGCGACGCAACTGGTGCAGGTCGCCAAGGTGCCCGCCATCATCGGCGGCATCATCTCGCCGATGACGATCCCGATGCTGACCTCGGTCACCGCGCCCGCGCATGTGCTTCAGGTCTCGCCCGCCTCCTCCTCGCCGACGCTGACCGCGCTGGGCGAAGCGGGCAAGACCAACGGCGTGTTCTTCCGCACCATCACCTCGGATGCGCTGCAGGGCGTGGCGGCGGCGAAATTCGCCATCGACAAGGGCTTCAAGAAGATCGCGATCATCCATCAGAACAACGACTTCGGCGTCAATCTGGTGAAGGAATTCACCGCCCCCTACAAGGCGCTGGGCGGCACCGTCGTGTCGGTCACGCCCTACAATGCCAAGCAGTCGAGCTACGCCAGCGAAGTGACGGCGGCGATGGCGGGCAGCCCCGACGCGCTCTATCTGATCTCGGACCCGGTTGATGGCGCCACCATCGCCCGCACCTGGGTCAGCCAGGGCGGCGTGCAGAAGTTCCTCTTGAACGACGGAATGAACAGCGACGATTTCATCACCAGCGTCGGCAAGGAATACCTTGGCAACGCCTTCGGCACCTCGTCGGGCACCAACCCGACGCCGTCCACCGACTACTTCAACGCCAACTACAAGGCGTTCTCGGGCATCGACCCGGCGGCCCCGGCGGCCGACCGGTCCTATGACGCGGGCGCGCTGGTCGGCCTTGCGATCGCCATCGCGGGCGGGCCGGATGCATCCAAGCTGCCGGCCGCGATGTACAAGGCGGTCGATCCGGCGGGCACCGTGATCCATGCCGGCAAGGACGAGTTTGCCAAGGCGCTGAAGCTGATCGCCGACGGCAAGCCGATCAAGTACGAGGGCGTCATCGGCCCGGTCGAGTTCGACAAGTACGGCGACATTTCCGGCCCGTTCCGGCTCTGGCAGATTGTCGATGGCAAGGTGACCACGGTCGGCGAGATGACGCAGGCCGACGTCGATGCGGTCAAGGCCAAGCTGCAGTAGGGCGGAAACAAACCAAAGCCGCCGGGCCTTCGGTCCGGCGGCGCCCGACCGCATCCCCGGCTGCTTGCGGGCTCGGTTGGGCCTTGGGGCACAAATGCCTTGCGGGAACCACCGCGTGACTTCGGCCTGTCCGTCAGGTGGCATCAGCGACCGAAGCCCCCGACCTGGCGCACCGCGAACTGGCAGGACGCCAGCGCCGCGCGCGATGGTGCTGCCACTGCTTTGGCGACATGGACGTGGTGAGGGATCGAGCCGCCACCGGTTCGCGGCCGATCCCGAGCGGCGATGAGTGAACGCGACCATCCCAAGCTGTCGGTTGGGACACGGCCTGACCAAGGCAGCCAGTTCACGTCCTGCGACTGGACCGACCAGCAGGCGCAGGCAGTAGTTCAACTCCGTTGAAAAACCGTCCAAGGATCGGGGCGGAGCTCAGTGAAGCACCGGAACGGGGAGTGCCGGGCCCTGCCAGACGCTTGGCCCGGCACCCGCACCGCCTCAGGCCGCTTCCCCCGACAGGGCCCCCTCAAGACCCATCGCGCTAACGAGACTCCAGCCGATGCCGCGATCGGCCGGGGTCAGAGGGCGGCTGATCCGATCGCAACGGGCTGCGGCGCGCCCGTTTCGACCATCCTTGACAGACAGGCGTCGAGGCCGGGCAGCGCCTCGCGTCCGCCATGCCCCGTCACCGAGATCGCGGCGGCGGCGTTTGCGAACAGGGCGCTGGCGAGCGGGGATTTTCCCTCGGTGAGGGCGAAGGCATAGGCGCCGTGAAAGCAATCGCCGGCCCCCGTGGTATCCACCGGCCGTACCTTGTGGGCCGGGATGTGCCAGGAAACGGCATCGCCCCTTTGCCGGACATAGGCCCCTTGCTCGCCATTGGTCAAAACCACCGCAGCCCGGTCATGCGACCACAGGTGGTTCAGGATCGCCACAGGATCGCTTTCCCCGGTCTGGGTTCGGGCGAATTCATAGGGCAGCACCAGATGATCCGAGATCGCCAGCAAAGCCTCGGTCGCGGGCCCGATGCTCCGTTCGATGTCGGCCACCACCGCCAGACCCAGTTTCCGGGCCCGCACGACGACGGAATGGGAATGGGTCGCGTAGCTGTCGATCAACAGGACTCTGGCCTGCGCAAGGACATCATCGCTCAACGCGTCCGAGGTGCCATGCGGGACGGCGTCATCGAAGGCGATGAACCTTTCGCCATCCGGCGCGACAATGATCACCGATTGAATCGGCCGGGCATCCTCCCGCCGCGGCGCAAGGGAAATGTCGACGCCGTGCAATTCAAGCTCGCGGGCGGACAGGTCATCGGGCGGCTGATCCGTCAGCCACCCGATGAAACCGGCCCGTCCGCCCAAAGTGGCTGCCGCAACGAGGGCTGTCGCCACGTTGCCGCCGTGATCGGTGATGCGCTTGGTCACCCTCCCCTTCCCAAAAGACAGCGCCCGATCGACATAAAGAATGTGATCGACCGACATGGACCCGAACCCCAGGATCTGAAGCGGGTCTGCCATGCCTCAGAGGCCCGCGGCCTTCAGGGCCGCTTCTGGCGGCATCAGGTCGTGAATCACGGCCCTGAACGCCGTCGCAGCCTTGGTGGTGTCGCCATGGCCCCACAGATTGCGCCCGACGATGGCGCCCCGCGCGCCTGCCCGCAGGGCATCGGCGGTCTGTTGCAAGGCGCCCAGAAGCGTCTCGGTCTTCGGGCCGCCGGCAATGACGACCGGCACCGGGCAGGCGGCCACGGTTTGCTTGAACGAGTCAAAGTCGCCGGTATAGCCGACCTTGATCACGTCGACTCCCGTCTCGATGCCGATCCGCACGGCATAAGCGATTTCATCCGGGGTAAAGACGATCTTGCCGCCGTCCGCGAAGTCGCGCGGATAGATATGCGCCACGACCGGCATTTCGAAGCGGGCCGCGGCCCTGACGGAATCGGTCAGCCAGCGAATGTAGTGGCCTTCCGTAGTGCCGCGCACCTGGATCGCAACGGCCAGCGCATCGGCCCCGTAGCGCACCGCATCTTCGGGCGTGGCAACCAATTCGCTGATCCGGTCATCGACCGTAAAGCAGCCGGCCTGAACCACCAGCGCCGCCTTGCCCGCATACTGCGACCACAGATTCCGGGCGGCACCGGGCTGAATGGTGACGTAATCGGGCTTCCCGGCCATCACCTGTGCGAGCGCGCCCGGCAGATCCGCGAGACCGCCCTGACGCACGTTGCCATAGCCCACGAAATGGTCCACCGCGCCGCCGAACAGGCGGCCCGAGGGATGCGAAAACAGCCGTGATAGTCGAACTTTGGTTCCAAGGCCCATATCGGAGCCGCCCCCTTGATTTGAAGTTTGATCTGGTGTCGCAGGAGCCTAACTCGAAAGCAAAAGGTTACTCAATGTTTCGGCTTCTTTCGTTGAGAGCGCCCGTTCGACCGGCTCGGCCGGGACGAGCGGCGGGTCCGGGTCCGGTGACACCCCGGTCGGCGCACCTATCGAAGCCGCACTCGCGGGCACATTGTTGCTGCGGGGACTGACCTTCTGGCTACCCATGCTGCCCGGGATCTGGTTTGCGCGACGCGAGATCCGGATCCAATCCGATCACGGCCCAAGGCAGGATCCGGTGCCGACGCGATAGGCCGGCGGGTTAAGTCTTGGGATATCCGACGGTCTGCGCAAGGGTGACGAACTGCCCTTCGGGCAGGTTCAGGGCTTGTGCCAGCCCCGCCTGGTCCACCGCGCCGCGAAAGACCGTTCCAAGCCCTTCCGACGCGCAAAAGAGGTAGACGTTCTGCCCGATGAAAGCCGCGTCGACCGACGCATAGAGCCGTCGGTCTTCCAGTGAAACATCCGTCATCCGCTCGCCATGCGCGACATAGACAAGGTTCAGCGGCGCCACCGCAACGAAGTCCTGAACCCCCGTCCTTGCCCGCAGATCGCTGCGCGAATGAAGGGAAAGCGCATGCGCCATCGGATCATAAAGCCAGACGCCATCGGCCGTCACCGCATAGACGTCGATCACCATGACGTGGCGCCAGTAGGGTGCCGTCCTGTCGCCGTTCGGGCGGTTCACGCCGAACGCCGACCAAAGCAAGTCCGAGACAACCTGCTGCGGCAACGGAAGTGCGGAATAGTCGCGCGTCGAGTGCCGCCGCGACAAGGCATCAAGGACCGGCATCCCTCCCGATTTCCGGGCAGGCGGGAGCGCGACGAGGTCCGGGCCAAGCGTCTTCGTATCCCTGCCATCTTCGTCTCGTGCAGTCATTTCGGCTCTCCGCTAAGTGAAGGTTTTCAACACGCGCATCCGTGCCATTTCAACTCAACCCCGCCGCTTTCAGGATTGCACGCCGCAGCAAAGCCTCGACCAGCGGCAGCTTGTAGGCATTCCCCGAAAGTGGCGTCGCCCCTTCCAGACCCGCTACTGCAGCCGCCGCTGCAAGCCCCACGTCGAGACGGCACCCGGTCAGATAAGCCTCTGCCGCGGTTGCACGATAGGGTGCGGGCGAGACGGCGCCGAGAATGATCCTGGCCTCCGTGCAAAGACCGTCATCCGTCATCCCCAGCACGACCGCCACCTCTGCAATCGGCCAATCGACACCGGCGCGTTCGCCGAGCCGCAAATACGCCATCCGCACGCCTGCCCCCACAGGTGGCAGCACGACCGACGTCACGATTTCATTGGCGTCAAGCGCAGTCTCGCGCTGCACGTCTTGATCGGGCAGAACGAAGAACCCTTCCAAGGGCACCCGACGCACAACGCCGTCGGAGTCCGAAATCTCCAGCATGGCGCCCAGTGCCACCAGCGCCACAGCAAGGCTGGACGGATGGACGATGGCACAAAGGCTGTTGTGAAAGATCGCGTGGTACCGGTTCTCGCCGTTCAAGGCGAAACAATGCCCGCCGCCCTTCCTCAGGCAATGGAATTCCGCGGCCCGGAAATACCAGCAACGCGGACGTTGCAGCAGATTGCCGCCAACCGTCGCGACGGCGCGGATCTGCGGACTTGCGGCATCCATCGCCGCCTCGGCCAAGGCAGGATACCGCGCCCGCACAAGGTCGTTTTCCGCCATGCACCGAACCGTCGCCATCGCGCCGATCCGCAGACTGCCGTTTTCCACGTCTGAAATATCATCAAGGCCGCGGACCGCGGAAAGGCTCACAACCGTTTCCGGGGCGAGGAGCCCCTCCTTCAGCAGGTCCAACAGGTCGGTGCCCCCCGCCTTGATGACGGCGGAGCCGTGCACAGGGCCGGGCGGCGCCGCCATCATGTCGGCAACCGTCCTTGACGCCGCTTTGCCCGCCTCTTCGACGGTTTGAGGGTGTGCAAGCGCAAAGGCGTTCATCATGTCAGGCCCTCACCTTTCCCAGCGCGGCAAGCACCCTGTCGGGCGTCATCGGCAGGTGGCGAAGCCGAACGCCGAGCGCGTTGTAAACCGCATTGGCAATCGCCGGGGCGGTGGCGATGTTCGACGGCTCGGCGATGCCATAGGCATCGGTCGCGCTTTGGCCCTGATAATTCTCCAGCACGACGACCTCGATCGTCGGGGCGTCGTCGGCGCCGCCAAACTTGTAGAACTCCAGATTTGGGTTGACCATTCGGCCGGTGGGGCGGTCCAGAATGCGGTTCTCGAACAGGGCGTAGGACAGGCCCATCAGCACACCGCCCTGAACCTGGCTTTCGATCAGAAGCGGATTGATCGGTCGGCCGCAATCCTGCACCGCCACGACGCGCTCCACCCGGATGATCCCAGTTTCGGTATCGACCGCGACCTGGGCGAATTGCACCCCGCCGAGATCGGTCTGCGCCATCGCCGCATCGCCCATCCGCCGCTTGAAACCGCCGTAGTCATCGGCGCGCGCGGCAACCGCGCTGACGTCGTCCGTCGGCAATTGCGCCGCGACCTCGGCAAAAGCCATGCCCCGATCAGGATCGCCGCGCAATTCGATGCGGCCGTTTCGGGCAACGAGGTCCGACGGATCGGCGTTCAACACGCGCCCCGCCAGCCGCAACAGAACTTGCAGCACCTGCCAGGCAGCCGTGCGCGCCGGGGGCGTGATCGACGCCGTGGTGCGGCTGCCGTAGGAGGGCGGCCCGGACGGGAAATCGGTGTCGCCGATGCGCGCGGTAACCGCCTCGGCGGCCAGTCCGAAGACTTCGGCCACAGTCTGCGCAAGCACGGTGCCAACTCCGGTTCCGATATCCTGCACGCTCGACAGCACCTCCACCGAGCCGTCTCGCAGCACGCGCACCTGGCAGGACGAGTTGAGCTGAACATTGGCGCCCCACAGCGACTGCGCCACGCCAAGGCCGCGCTTCACCGGCCCGGCATCCGCACCGGGCAGATGCCGCGTTGCCCAGCCGATCCGCTCCGCGCCGATCCGTCGCTCTTCCCGCCGCACCGGGCTCGGGTCAATCCTGTCGCGCAGGGCCAAGGGGTCGAGCGCCAGCTTTTCTGCAAGGTCATCGACCAGTTGTTCCAGCGCAAACGCGCCGGGCGTATTGCCGGGCCCGCGCATGGCACATCCGGGCCCGGCATTGGTGAATACGTCGTATTGCGCCGACGAAAAATCCGGGCAGGTATACAGGGTCTGCGCGACATTTCCGACACCTGCACCCAGTCCGACTCCGGCGGTGCCGTAACTCTCCAGTTCGATCGCCGTCAGCGTGCCGTCACGCTTTGCGCCGATCCGCAGATGCTGCCAGGTGCCCGGACGGTTGCCGGCATCCAATTGCTCGTCGTGCCGGTCGAGCACGATCCTGACCGGCGCCTTGGCCATGCGCGACAGCGACACGGCAATCCTGCCATATTGACCCAGCGACGACTTTGAGCCGAATCCGCCCCCCATGGCATCGACCACCACCCGCACGCGGTTGAGCGGCAGGCCGAAAGCATGCGCCAGTTCATGGCGGACCCCGGCGGTGAACTGGGTTGACAGGTGCACCGTCAGCCCATCATCACGCCAATCCGCAACGATCGCGTGGGGTTCCATGCAGCAATGGGTTTGCACCTGGGTGCTGTAGTCGCCCTCCACGGTGACGTCCGCTTCGGCAAATCCCCGCGCCGTGTCCCCCCGGCTGTCCATCGCCGGCCCGCGCAGATTGCCGTGCAACGGCAGATTGGCCCGCGCGGGAAAGCCGGATGCAGATCCCTGCGGCGCCCATTGTGCCTCGTGCACGAGCGGAGCATCAGGTTGACGTGCCGCATCCATATCCACGACGAACGGCTTCGGATCATAGTCCACCCGGACGAGCCGCATCGCCTCGGCGGCAATTGATGCCGACCGGGCCGCGAACGCGGCAACCGGCGCTCCCGCATAGCGCAGCACGTCCGACCCCGGGGTGGCAGGATCCACCAAGGCGATTGCCGCATACACTCCCGGATAGGCTGCAGCGGCCGACAGGTCGATGGCGCGCACACGGGCGTGCACATACGGCGACCGCAGAATTGCCCCCTGCAACATCCGCGGCAGCACGACATCGACCGTAAACTGCGCGGCGCCGGTGACCTTTGCCCAGCCATTCTGGCGCGGAACCGCCTTCCCGATCACGGCAAGGTCCGCGTTGGGGGGCAGCGGTGGCGGTTCGTCCGGCGGAACCAGACGGTCCACTTCGCTCAGACCGGCGCTTGCAATTCCGAAGGGAAAGGTCTCGTGCCGCTCCGACCGATCTTCCGACATCGTCATTCCCTCAGGGCTTTCGCGGCATCAAGCGTTGCCGAAACCACGTGCGGATAGGTGCCACACCGGCAAAGATGCCCGCTGATCGCGCGGATCACGTCGCCGGGGGCGGGATCGGGCGAATGAACCAGAAGCGCCGCACAGCTCATCACCATGCCCGGCGTGCAAAAGCCGCATTGCATCGCATCGTGCGCGATGAACGCCGCCTGCACCGGGTGAAGCTCACCGCCCTGGGCAAGACCCTCGATCGTACGGACGTCCCGGCCCTCCGCCTCGTGTGCCAGCATCATGCAGGAACAGACAGGCGCGCCATCAAGCCAGACCGTGCAGGCCGAGCAGGCGCCGCGATTGCAGGCAATCTTGGTTCCGCTCAACCCGAGCGGCCCTCGCAGCGCCTCGGCAAGCGTCATGCGGGGCTCGGCGCTGATCGTGCGTCTTGTGCCGTTGACACTTAGCGTCAGGGCATCCGCACCAGGACCGACAATTCTCATCTGACTTGGCCCCTCGCCATGTGCGGCCGCCGATCCGGCCATTGGCGTTGCAGCCGCAACCGCCTGCGAACCCGCGCCCGCAAAAGCCCGCCACGACGCCTCCACAGCCCAATATGCTCCGCCCCGCGCCGGCCTCAATTGACGCAGATCAACCCCGTGCATCGCGGAACCGACCATCGGCGCAAGGTCGCCGCCCTGCCCGCCGCAGGCCGCGCATGGACGTGATCGTTCTGGCCCAATCGTTCTGGCCCACATCGAAAAGCAATCGCGCCTTGGCCTGGGCAGCGATGCGTTGCCCGGTGGGCGAATGCCTGCATTCGCCGCAAGGGGCCGCCCAAGGATGACGGAAGACCTGAAGGAAGCCGGTCTCCCCCTGGGTCACCGGCGGGTCGGGCGGCGGCTGCGCGAAAACGGGATCCCTGTTGAAAGAACACGCAAATTCAAAGTGGAGGAGGATCAGAGAATGATCCGGAAGATCATTTTCCCGACGACGCACGGACAGCGATCACACCTTCAACATCGCGCCGAACCCGCTAAAGCGCGGCTTCCCTGCGGATGGGCCAAAGCGGCACAAATACGCGACAACTCCACTGCCGGAGGCGCTTCGCGAAACGGCGCCTTCACCCTGTTCGTGCGACCTACGCCTCAAAGCGACCCGTGGCATCACGATCGCGCTCGTATCGTCTGATGATCGGAAACGGCGGCAACCAGGCTTCGCGCCGGATGGTCCAGAGTTCGTAGGTCGGCATCAACTGGTCGGGGGCATCCAGCGATCCCAGGTTCACTTCGATTTCGTCGGCGGTGCGCGCGAAAACGGGTGACCCGCAGCGGGGGCAGAAATACCGCCCGGCATAGTCGCGTGTGTCGCCCTCGATCGTGACCGCATCCTGCGGGAACACCGCGGAGGCGTGAAACAGGGCCCCATGATGCTTGCGGCAATCGAGGCAATGACAAAGGCCGACCCGGTAGGGTTGCCCCGACGCCACGATGCGGACCTTGCCGCAGAGGCAACCGCCCGTGAATCGGTCCATGCTGCGTCTCCTCAGAAATCAAGCGGTTGGAGTGGTTACAACGAATAGCCCGGTCCCTGCAATTGCCGCTGCGGGCGGGGAACCAGCGCAGCGTTGCAATAACGCCAGTCCGCCGTGCGGCAGATCCGAGGTGCGGATCTTCCCCTGATTTGCGCGTAAAGCCACGGAATCACATAGCGATTTCCTGATGGTTTGGGCAACCACGCCATCCGTTACAAAAAATTCACTCCCCGCCGAACACGGATTCCACTATTCATGATTTATGGAATCGAAAGCCGCTGCCGACATCTTCACTGTTCTGGGCCATGAGGGCCGTCTCTCGGTGTTCCGGCTGCTGATGCGCCATGCGCCGCAGGGGGTGCGGGCGGGCGAGATCGCCGAGGTGCTGGGGCTGAAGCCAAACACCGCCTCGGTCTATCTTGGCGCGCTGGAACAGGCCGGGCTGATCACCGGCCGCCGCGAGGGCCGGGCGATCTACTATGCCATCGACCTTGCCCGCACGGGCGGGCTGGTCGACTACCTGCTGACCGATTGCTGCCGGGGGCGGCCCGACCTCTGCGCGCCCGCAACCCTCGCCTCGCTTGCCCCCAGTCAAGGGAACCCGCACATGCCCACCCGCGCCTTCAACGTGCTGTTCATCTGTTCGGGCAATTCCGCCCGGTCGATCTTTGCCGAAACGATCCTGACGACGGAAGGCCACGGAAAGTTCCGCGCCTTTTCAGCCGGAACCCGGCCGCGGTCGGAACTGAACCCTTTTGCGCTGGAGGTGCTGAAGCGCAACGGGCATGACACCTCGGGCCTGCGCGCCAAGAATGTGGACGAGTTCCGCCAGCCCGGCGCGCCGAAGCTCGATTTCGTCTTCACCGTCTGCGACACCGCCGCGCATGAGGACTGCGCGCCCTGGCTTGGCCAGCCGATGACCGCGCATTGGGGGATGCCCGATCCGGTGAAGGCCGAGGGAACCGATGCCGAAATGGCGCTGGCCTTCGCGCGCACCTATGCCGAACTTCTGCGCCGCATCCGCGCCTTCGTGGCGCTGCCGGTCGAGTCGCTGCAACGGGTCGCGCTGCAACATCGCCTCGACGACCTCGGGCACGCGGCCGAGGCATGAGCCGGATCGCGATCAACGGCCTTGGCCGCATCGGCAAGCTGGTGCTGCGCGCGCTGGTGGATCAGGGCATTGCGGGCGAGATCGTGCTGCTGAACGATCCCGTCGGCACCCCCGATCAGCACGCGCTGCTGATGGAATTCGACTCGGTGCACGGCCGCTGGGGCGCGTCCATCGCCCATGACGCCGACAGCCTGACGATCAATGGCGCGCGGATGCGGCTGACGGCGGCGCGGCGGATCGAGGATCTGCCGCTGGCCGAACTGGGCATCGACCTGGTGATCGACTGCACCGGGGTGTTCAAGACCGCGGCGAAGATCGCGCCCTATCATGCGGCGGGGGTGAGGAAGGTCGTGGTCTCGGCCCCGGTGAAGGATGGCGGCGCGCTGAACCTGGTCTACGGGGTGAACCATCACCTCTACGATCCGGCGACGCATCATCTGGTCACGGCGGCGAGTTGCACCACGAACTGCCTCGCGCCGGTGGTGAAGGTGATCCACGAGGCGATCGGCATCCGGCACGGCTCGATCACCACGATCCACGATGTGACCAACACCCAGACGATGGTGGACCGCCCCGCCAGGGACATGCGCCGCGCCCGTTCGGCGCTGGTGAACCTGATCCCGACCACCACCGGCTCGGCCACCGCGATCACGCTGATCTACCCGGAGCTGAAAGGGCGGCTGAACGGCCATGCGGTGCGGGTGCCGCTGTTGAATGCCTCGCTGACCGATTGCGTGTTCGAGGTGACGCGGGCGACGACCGAGGCCGAGGTGAACGCGCTCTTCAAGGCCGCCGCCGAAGGTCCGCTCAAGGGCATCCTTGGCTATGAAGAGCGGCCGCTGGTGTCGTCGGACTACCTCAACGACCCGCGATCCGCGATCATCGACGCGCTGTCGACGATGGTGGTGAACGGCACGCAGGTGAAGATCTACGCGTGGTATGACAACGAATGGGGCTATTCCTGCCGTCTGGCCGACATCGTCCGGATGGTGGCGGGATCGCTGTGACCGACAGCCCCACCCGCAGCGGCGCGATGCCCGCCTATCTGGCCGTCACGGTGGCCTATTGGGCCTTCATGCTGACGGATGGCGCGCTTCGGATGCTGGTGCTGCTGCATTTCGACATGCTGGGCTTCACGCCGATTCAACTGGCCTGGCTGTTCCTGCTCTATGAGGTGGCGGGGATCGGCACCAACCTTGTCGCCGGCTGGGTCGCGCTGCGCTACGGGCTGACCAGCACGCTTTACGCCGGGCTCGGGCTTCAGGTCGCGGCGCTGGTGGCGCTGGCGCAGCTTGATCCGGGCTGGAGCCTGCCCGTTTCCGTCGCCTACGTGATGGTGACGCAGGGCGTCTCGGGGGTGGCCAAGGATCTGGCCAAGATGTCGTCGAAAAGCGCGGTGAAGCTTTTGGCGCCCAAGGCCGAGGGCGGGCTCTTTCGCTGGGTCGCGGTGCTGACAGGATCGAAGAACGCGGTGAAGGGCGTCGGCTTCTTTCTGGGCGCGGCGCTACTGGCGGCGTTCGGCTTTCGCGCGGCGATCTGGATCATGGCGGGCGGGCTTGGCGCGATTGCCGCAGCGGTGGCGGTGGTCATGCCAACCGGGCTGGCGGGGGGCAAGCGCGGGGCCCCGTTCGGCGCGGTGTTCTCGCGTGATGCGCGCATCAACCGGCTGTCGCTGGCGCGGCTGTTCCTGTTCGCCGCGCGCGATGTGTGGTTCGTCGTCGGCATCCCGATCTACTTCGACGCCGTGCTGTCGGATGGCACCCCGGCCGGCAACCGCGCCGCGTTCTTCCTTGTCGGCGGGTTCATGGCGGCCTGGGTCATCGCCTACGGCGCGGTGCAGGCGGCGGCGCCCCGGCTGGTGCGCGCGACCGGACGACCCGAGGCCGCAATCGTCCGCCTTGCCACCCTCTGGGTGCTGGCGCTGACGGTGATCCCGCTGGCGCTGGCGGGGATCGCGGGGCTTGCCGGTGGCCCCTCCCCCGCGCTGACGGTGACGCTGGTGCTGGGGCTGATGGGCTTTGGCTATGTCTTCGCGATCAACTCCTCGATCCATTCCTACCTGATCCTCGCCTTCGCCAAGGCCGAGCGGGTGACGATGGACGTGGGGTTCTACTACATGTCGAACGCCGCCGGGCGGTTGCTTGGCACGCTCCTGTCGGGCGTCAGCTATCAGGTCGGCGGCCTGCCGCTCTGCCTTGGCACGGCGGGGGTGATGTCGGCGCTGAGCTGGCTCGCGATGCGGCGGATCGACGGCTGAGCGGGCGCAACAACCGGATGCCGCCGCGCTGTTGCGGCGATGCGGCCATCGCAAGTAGTTCTCCTGTCGGATCCCGATGCGCCAGATCGACCTAGGTCGCGCTCCCCTTTCCTCGGGCGGACCTTCCCGATGCGTTGGGATCGAGGCGTGCCTTGAGCACTTCCGGCTCGAACGACTCCGCAGCACGGGAACCCATGATCGTTTCTCGCCAGCCGTCAGGATCCATTGCTTGTTCTCCCTCTGGGGAGAGCGTGATCAAACGCACTCCTCCATCCATGCCCAATTCGCAGACAGCAACAACCCGGCCAGTGCCAAAATCCACGTACCCAAGTCCCTTGAGGTGCCATAATCGACGACCCGAGGGATAGGCGAATCCACGACTTTGCAGCCACCTATGCGTCCGGCGAAGCAATCCGTGTTGTCGCCGCGTTCCACCGCAGGGCCGACCTTGCGCGCGCCGGGATACTTGCGCCTGCAGAACGGGGGGCCAGTTGCTTTGCAGCAATAGCGCGCTCGACCAACTGGTCGCGGCATCGACGAACCACCACGTTCCGAGGCGGTGATCCCGACTCGCGCCGGGCCACACCAGCACGACCGCGGCACCTGCCGTCGGGCAAGGTGCCCGCATGATCACGCTGCACGACGTCGCCGCTCGCCAGCGCGGTGCGGTCGGCGACTGACTTTTCGCTGAGCGCGGCGTTCTGTCGCCAGATGGCGGAAACCAGCCTGTTCCTGACCCTGCTCTCACCGTGATCGTCCGGGCTGACCTGCATCAACCCGGCCCGCGGGGAATCGGGCGAGGGTGAGGCGTGGCGTTCGAATAACCGACCGTCGCCTCGCTGTTCCCGAGTTCCGGTGTAGCCCGTTGGCGGGTTCCTGTCCCTTTGCATCCCCAATGCAACCGGCGGGCTTCACCAATTTGGAACCTTACTGAAAGGAACCTCTCCATGACCCCGACTCCCCCGACCACCCCGCAGGCCAAGACCTCTGCCGCTGAAGACAAGATGAAGACCGTCAAGGCGGCAATGGACAAGGCGCCCTCCGGACCCAAGAAGGACGCCGCGCTGAAGCACTACCAGGCTGCCGAGAAGGCCCACACGGCCAAGAATGACGCCGACTGCATCAAGGAACTGGATGCAGCGACCCACGCTCTCGTCTGAGCGGTTGGGCGACTCGTGACGACGCTGCCTCGGCACGTCGTGCCGGGGCGGCACTGGGACCGACGATGGCAAGCCTGCGCCGGATCGTGTTCGCGTCCGCGCGTGTGGTTGGCTGGGGAAGGCGCCCTGCCGCAGCAGCGGGGCCACTCTGGTCGAGATAGGTAATGCCGAACTCGGCCAGTTCGACAAGGCCATTGAAGTTGTCGAAGGTCGCCTTGCCATCGCGGAAGGTCAGCAGGCCGCGTTCGCGCAACTGGCGCAGCACGCGGTTGGTGTGGACCGCACTCAGGCCGAGAGCATCGGCCAGCAGGTATTGCGACAGCGGGCAGGCGTAACCGCTTTTGGTGCCCAGACCGACCAGCATCAGCCGGGCCCCGAGTTCCAGCAGCAAATGCGCCGTGCGTTGGATCGAGTTGCGTCGACCAAGGTCGATCAGGTGTTCCACCACCATCGCCTCATCGCGCGATGCCGCCCAGAGCACGGCGGTCGCCAGCCGCGGTGACCGGCTGAAGGCGTCGATCAGGTCGCTGACCAATACTTCGGACGCCTCAATCTTGGTGACCGGCTCGACGTTGTGGTCGGCGACGCGCAACAGCACGCTGCGAAGCCCAAGGAAATCGCCGGGGATGTTGAATCCGATGATCTGGCGCGTGCCATCGGGCAGCATCTTGTAGGAACACACCCAACCGCTCATCAGGATGTAGGCGGGCCGCTCCGACTGGCCCTGCTAGATCAGATCCTGCCCGGGCGGAAAGACATGGCGCCGTTTGTGCAGCGCGGCCACGGCGGCGAATTCCGCGTCCGACAAGGCCGCATAGGCGCCAAGCTTGCGGGCAAACGCAGTCTCACGAACCGGGATGGGCAAGGAATGTCCTTTCCGTTTGGCGATCGAGATGACGCCTGTTGCAAGATACCAGCACGTTATGGTCGCGCCCCCCCTGCGCCATGATCTGAATCAACTCGGCCCAGAGCGTTCCCGCGGAGATGACGATGCGGATGACGCCGTTCGGCCGGACGACCCGCCCGCGACAGCATTGGAAAGCTTTCCCCGATGACCCTCGCCCCGGATGTATCGGGAGATGCCGCGCTGGCGATCGTGGAATCGCTGATGCTCGCGTTGAACGACCGGAAGATCTTGCCGGAGGATGAGATTGTCGGCATCCTTAAAGATGCAGCTTTGGCCCCTGACGACATGCTGAAAACGCCGAAGGCCCCCGGCCACCACGCCTCCATGGCGGCCCTGATCAACCGCATCATCGCGGGCGGGAATTCGGTGTGCGGACCCTGACGTCGGACGCCGCGGCGATGCGACTGCACCTTCCTGGAACTTCCAACGTTGCGGCCATGGAGAGGATCCCTCTCGTTGATCGGAGAACACGCCGATCTCAGTTCTGCCCGCAGAGCGCGAGGTCGGGCCGACCGGGTCCAGACCAAGACCGCGCTCTGGCGGAAATGTCTGACGCTGGAGACCGATGCCGTCGCCATGCGGCCGATAAGGGACTGATCGCCTCGCGGTATGACCTGACCGTGGGTGGATGTCTTGAAGGTGCCATCCCGGCGTCAGGGCGCGGGGATGCGCCTGGTCAGGTAGAACAGGTCGCGGTTGTCGGGAAAAGAGACGAACCGCGGCAATGGGCTGCCATCGGCGGCTCGCTTGTCGGCCGCGCCCATGCCGGGCACCAGATGCTCGACGGCCAGCGCGCCGGGCTGGTGCTGGTAAAGCGCGAAATAGGTGAGGTCCGGCGTGTTCATGTCGAGCAGCATGGCGTAGGCGCAGCCATAGCCCTCGAAGGTCCGGGCCATCGCCGAGGGTGTCGCGGTCGAGAAATAGCCGTAGATCAGGAACCGCCGGGATCCGGTCTCCTTCAGGCAGGCCCCGGCGCGGAGGGTGCGCAGCTTCAGATCCGCCGTTCCGGACCAGTTGCCGCCCAGCCAGCTTGTCACCGAAGGGCCGGGAATGCCCGCGCCGCCCGCAGGGTCGGGTTCCAGCAGAGCCACGCCGTTCTGCCGCGCGAACCTGACCTGCGGCAACCGCGCGTCATCCTCGGCCGCCCAGGTCTTCATGTGGATACTGCCATCGTCGAGCACGAAGAGCGTGGCGAGGCCCGGCTGCAGCTTGCTCAGGATCACGCCCTGCTCGACGAACCCGTAGTGCGAGCCGTGGTTGACCAGCGACAGAGGCCCGCCCCTGAACGCCCCCTGCCTGCGCTTGAACCCCGCGGCGAACGTCGCGACAAGCCGCCCGGCAAGCGCCGGGCTGACCATGCCCAGCGGCACCAGCGGCGCAGGCGAGGCGACCCCGTCAGGGCCCGGCAACGCGGCGTTGCGCACCGACAGCGGCGGCCGCGGCGACCAGCCGAGGCCCGGATTGTTCGTGCCCACGGTGTAGCCCAGATCGAACTGCGCAAGATCGAAGGCGACGAAGTAGTCCATCGCGCGGGCCTCGGCACTGTCGAGCGGGTTGGTCGTGCCCGGTCCTTGCAGGATCGCGGCGTCGAGCGCCGCAGGCTGGATGGCGCTGGCGTAGACGCCGCCGACACCGGTGACGGGATACCATTGCCCCAGCGCCATCCGCCCCGGTGGCGTGCCGGTCAGGGCAAGACCGATCCCGGTCTGCACCGTCTGATGGCTGCTGGCGGCCGGGTCCGGGCCGTCGGCGGATCCCGTCGCCATCCCGGCAGCGCTGACGAGCGCGTCCCTGACGGCGCCGACGATCACGTCGCCGCCCCAGAGGCCCGAGCGAAGGAGGTCTGCCGTCCAGGCAAGCGTCGGTGTGCCCCCGCTGACATGGTTCCGCAGCAGGAGATGTCCACCGCACAGCGGCGCGTAGGCCGCGCCCGTTGCCCGCGCCTCGGCCAGCGCGGAGGGCGTCCCGCGCCATGGCTCGCAACGGGTCTCCTCGCCGCCGATCGTCATCACCAGCGTCGGCGGCATGTCGGTGGCAAGCGTCAGGGTCTGCTGCTGCGGGGCCGGGTTTTCGATGTGGAAGGTTTGCTGGGTCGGGTCGCCGTCCTTGCCGACCACCAGAAGAAACCACGCATTGCTGCCCGGGCCGAGCGAAATCAACCGGATCGGTTCGCCCGAGGCGAGACGTGCCGAGGTCTCCTGCCGAAACGGCTGCAACTCGATGATGCTCTTCGGTCGCTCGGCATCATATTGCGCGCGCTGGTCGGCCAGGACCTGCGCCGATTGCGCCACGGCGGCGCATCCGCCGCCGATGATCATCAGGAGCGCCAGCCGCAGCGCACGCTTGCGACCGAAAGGACGCGCGGATCGGCACGGTGGCTGGTCATTGGTCGTCATCTGCACTTCCTGCCATCATTGTGCTGCCCGCCGCGCGGTGCGGGGCGCGCCGGATTGCTTCCCAGTCTCGTCTCGGGCGCGCACCACCCGGTCACGGTGGCCCCGGCGCAGCCCCTACCGGCACGGCCACCTGTTACAGACGCCTTCGCCATGATGAGAGGCTCGTAACCATTCCGACCTTGCGGATCGCTGACTCGAAATGCGCGGGGCCCGTTGTGAGGCACCGCAGAGCAGGGTGCAACTCCCCGGCGGACCACGCGCTGGATCGCGGTCGGTCCACGTTGTCGTTCTGGCGGGCGCGCTCTCATCTCCACCGCCGATCTATCCGCCGCACGTTCGCCCCCCCAGACAGGCACTCCCAGATCGCAGCCGCCTCGCGCGATCTCCGGCGCGGCCCCCTGACCGGGATGTTGCCGACATCTCAGAGGCCGGCTCTATGCACGCAGATGCGTCTGGGGCCGGCTGGGGTGAGCGCCGGGTACGATCCGCATCGTTCAGAGCGTCAGTTGCGCATGCCAGCAGAGAACGCTGCCCTGGGCCGTCTGGTGATGCGCGGTGTGGACGGTCATTCTGGGCTCTGGGGCGGTGAAACTCAGGCTCGCGTCGATGCGATCCTTGGAGAAAAGAGACGTTTTCTGGTTTTGGTCGGAAAATATTACATTTCTGGGAGTCTTGGGTGTTGTGATACCCCATTTCGCGGTCTTGGGGAATTTTCGTCAGGCCTCTCCACGGGCATAATTCGGTTTTTCGTGAACTCTTACCCAACTGAAATCATTTCGCCGGGGGTCTTGCCGGAGAAATGTTACATCTTTCAGCGGGAATGTTAAGTTTCTGGCGAGAATGTTACATTTCTGAGTGGGTCGGCAACACCCTGCCAACATGGATGCGACAGGATCGACCCGAGGCTCAGGCAGGCGTTCGGCGTCCTCTCGATCAGGATGCAGGGCTCTTTTTCTGCGGGCTTGGTTCTCTCATCTGCACCGTCCTTGGTGACGTGCTCGATCGCGGCGGCGAGTTTGGCCCCCGGGAGCCGGTGGTTTGGTCACCGGAAGGTGTCGGCAAATGGAGGCATCCCCTTCGACGTCGCGCGGTTCTTCGAGGACATCGATTGGCCCTAGCCGTGCGCGCGGCGGGATCGGTCTCGGCACCGCCGCAGGCCCGTCCCCGCTGACGGAGGGGAAACTCCGTCCGGCAAGCATCCGTCACTGGAATGGAACCCGCCGCTCTTCATCGCGCACGCGAGCCGCATCTGATGTCGGCGCCGGGCGGCACGCTCGCGAAATGGCCCGGCCGACCGTCGCTGATCGCCGAGATCGAGGCCGGGCGCATCGGCATGGTCGTCGTCTACAAGATCGACCGCCTCACCCGCTCGCTTGCCGACTTCACCCGTCGCGTCGAACGACTGGGCGCGAAGGGGGCCTCCTCCGTCTCGGTGACACAGGCCTTCAACCCCGCTTCCTCGATGGCTCGGCTCACGCTTGACGTGCTTTCGCCCTTCGCCCAGTTCGAGCGCGAAGTGATCGCTTGTTTGCCCGCGTTGATTAGGTCGGCATCCTCTTCCCCGTCGAAGGGGAAACCCGCCGGAAGCGATGAACAGGCCGTCGGTGAGCAGGTCGTCAAGCGCGCCAGCGGCGGGCGGGCGGGTCTTTTGCATCAGATCGGCCCATTCAATTGCAACTGCACCAGGTCACGCCCCTTGAGGGCGGGCATGGCGCGGGCCTCGGTCGGGGAGGCGATCTGCAGGCCAAGGTCTTCAACGATGGTGCGGATCTTGCGGACCTGCTCGGCGTTGGAGGTGGAAAGCTTGCCGCGTTCCATGAACAGGCTGTCCTCCAGCCCGACCCGCACATGGCCGCCGCGCATGGCGGCTTGGGTGGCGAAGGGCATCTGGCTGCGCCCGGCGGCCAGAACCGACCATTCCGCGGCATCGCCGAACAGGCGATCTGCGGTGGCTTTCATGAAGGCCAGGTTCTCCCAATCCGCCGCGATCCCGCCAAGGATGCCGAAGATGGTCTGGATCAGGAAGGGCGGCTCGATGACCTTGCGGTCGACGAAATGGGCCAGGTTGTAAAGGTAGCCCACGTCGTAGCATTCATGCTCGAACCGGGTGCCGTGTTCTTTGCCCAACAGGTTGATGATCCGCTCGATATCGCCAAAGGTGTTGCGGAAGATGAAGTCCTTGGTGCCGCGCAGATAGGGCTGCTCCCAGTCGTGCTGCCACTCGGTCGGCCGTTCGGCCAGCGGGAAGATGGCGAAATTCATCGACCCCATGTTGAGCGAGCACATTTCCGGCTTGAAGCGCAGGGGGGCTTCCAACCGCTCTTCAACCGTCATGGTCAGGCCGCCTCCGGTTGTCAGGTTCAGCACCGCATCGGTGGCGGCATGGATGACGGGCAGGAACTGCGCGTAAAGTGCCGGATCTGAAGCAGGCCGACCCGAAACGGGATCGCGGGCGTGCAGGTGCAGGATTGCCGCCCCGGCTTCCGCCGCCTCGATGGCCGATTGGGCGATCTGGGCCGGGGTCACTGGCAGATAGGGCGACATCGAGGGCGTATGGATCGCGCCGGTGATCGCGCAGGTGATGATGACTTTCTTGGCCATGGGTCTTGTCCTCAGGTGGCACTGGTCGGGATCGTGGCGCGGGCGGCAAGCAGGGCGAGGAGGCTTTGGTCGCGCTCATCGGCGAAGGCCGAGACCGCTTTGCCGTCGACCGCTGCGGCCATCGCCTCGGCAATCGCCCGTTGTTCCGTGGGTCCGATCTCAGGGCTTCCAACTCGGCCCAAAGCTGTTGCTGCATCGGGGCGAATTGCGTCATGAACGCCTCCATGCCGCCAGCGCCGCCGGCCAGGTGATAGGTCAGGAACGGCCCCATCACGGCCCACCGCAGGCCCGGACCATCGGTCATCGCCTTGTCGATATCGGAAATCGAGGCGACGCCGGATTGCAGCATGTGGATCGCTTCGCGGAACACTGCCCCTTGCAGTCGGTTGGCGACGTGACCGAAGATTTCCTTGTGCAGGCGGATCGTGGACTTGCCGAGGCTTTGGTAGAACGCCTCTGCCCGTTCCAGAGCCTGCGGGCTGGTCAGCGCGCCGCCCGCCACTTCCACCAGCGGGATCAGGTGCGGCGGGTTGAAGGGATGGCCCAGAACCACCCGTTCGGGATGCCGACAGTCGCGCTGCATCGCCGTGATGTGATGGCCGAGGAACTGGAGGCGATCAGGATGTCGGGCCGGACGTGGGCGTCGATCTCGGCCAGCAGGGCCACCTTTTCCGCTTCGCGTTCGATGGCGTTTTCCTGAACGAAATCGGCGCCCTTGACCGCATCCCCCAGGTTTGGCTCAAACCGAAGCGTCCCGGTTTGGGCTTCCTTGACCAGACTGCGTGTTTCGCGTGATGGTGGGCAGGGGTTTCAGAGGATCATGGGCACGCATTTCGCGCGATCCCGGGCAGTGATTTCACGCGGAGGTGGGCAGTGATTTCGCGGGATCGCGGGCAGGTCTGGTCGGCAAACTGAGGATAGATGCCC